>JAHECI010000203.1 GCA_024641825.1 Desulfobacterales bacterium
GCATTGAATTCGGACAGAAAAGGTTCCGTGCATCTACAGGCGTTCCTTTTTCGTCGAAACCTGCCTGTTCAGGATGGTGATTGCGAAAATAACTGGCACATATAAGGACCAGGCTTATGAAATGATTTCCAATGAGCCGGTAATACCGGGAAGAAGATCCGGACACCGTCTCGAGGTGCTCGAAATCTCTGATACCCGATTTTCCCAGGTTTGGATAACGGCATGACAGTAACCATCTATCCAGCCTTCCCCCCCTGGGCCATTCATAATATCCGCCGTCGTTCCGCCGGTGCCGTTGTATCCGATTGTGAAAAAGAGGTACCGGCGCTGTGTGAACGATGCCCATGGCGGCAAGCCTTCCCAGAAGCCAGGCGTTCCGCCCCATTACTTCCATAAAATTTTTCCAATCAAGGCGCGGTTCATCGGGCAGCGGATTCGGATAAACAAAATAATCGGAATGGACTTTAAATCCGATGGCGATGTCCATACGTTCGGGCATTTTCTTTTTCAGCCGGTCCGGAATATCCGTAAGTCTGAACAGATACGTTTTCCCGAACCTGAACGGTGTCGGCATTTCGAATCTCATGGGAAATTCGGACTTAACCGTCTGCAAATATGCCATCCATGATGCCTCACGATTCAAGGCCGCGTTCTCGGAATCGGATCGTGAGCATTTTACGACCAGCAATAGATCGTTGGTGAGGGAGAACACAAGACTCCGGCCGATACCTTTCATGTGGCAGTGTGGGTTCAAACCGGTTTTTCTGCAAAAATCATCCCAGCAGATCGACGAAACCTTTTGAAAGGTCTCCTCGTTCAAAGACGGTCCGGTTATATTCAGGGGAAGCGAGCCCAAAGCCTCGGCAGCCGCCCGGTGTGAAGGGCCCACACAATCCGCGACAATATGTTTGAGGCGTTCGATGGATTTTGCCGCCAGGTGCCGATCTTCAGACACGGAGGCAAGAAAAAGGAGGGTTTTTGCCGCTTTTCTGTATAAAAAATAGGACTGTCTCTGGGATTTGTGGACCCTGTTCCGGATCACATTGTGCAAGGCATCCACCGTTCTCGATGATGCCAAAGAAGCGTTTTCACCGAGATCGTATTCAAGCCTGGAAACCGCCATATACGTGGCTGAAAAATCCTGGCATGAGTTCAACAAATAATTTTCACACCCCACAAGATCTGCGTGCATTGCCCCGCTCCTGATTCAGTCCGGTTTCACTTCGATATGGAGACATTTTTCACCGGTGAACCCTTGCCCATATCAATTTTTACCGCCCTGCTCAACCATCTGAAATCTTCACTCCCTTAAGGCCCCCTGAGGTCGATAATTTCAATCCGGTTGTTTGCCTGGGGGTATTTGGGAGAAGGTCCTGTGGACAACACCACGAAATTCCCCTCCACCCCGTGTGAGGTTAGCCAGTTTCGGGCAAACTCGTTCCAGGTCTCCGGCGGGTCGGGCTCATGAACCGGGTAAATACCGTAAGAGAATAAAAGGTGTTGGCAGACGGCCTCATGAGCGGTCACCGCAGCAATCCAGACCGGAAGTCTGAACCGGGTGATACTCCTTGCGGTTCCACCGCTCAGAGTGGGGACCAGAACCAGGGCTGGAGAAACATGCTCGACAATGGTCTCGACGCTCATGGTGAGAAGATCCCTCACGCTGACATTGCCCTTTCGGTTATATTCTCTTAGAATTTCCCGGACCTTATAACTGGGGCGACTGGGCTCGGTTGCCGCTGCGATCTTGACGAGCATTTCCACAGATTCCACCGGATACTTCCCCACAGCGGATTCTCCGGACAGCATGACGCAGTCTGTGCCGTCGAGGATGGCGTTGGCCACATCCGTAGACTCCGCCCGGGTGGGTCGCCGGTTATGGGTCATGGACTCCAACATCTGGGTGGCGGTAATCACCGGTTTACCCTCGATGTTCGCCATGTGTATCAGTTTTTTTTGATCCATGGCGATCCGTTCGATGGGTATTTCAACGCCCAGATCACCCCGGGCGACCATGATACCGTCGGCGGCTTGGAAAATTCCATCCAGTCGAACGTTGGGTATCGATCGTTCGATCTTGGCGATAACGAAGGGATGGTAGCCCATAGCTGCCCCAGCGCTGCGGACGGCGTCAATATCTGCTGCCGACGCGACAAAGGATTGGCTCACCGCATCGACACCCTGTTCCCCGGCGAATTTGAGACATTCGTAGTCCCGGTCCGTAAAGGCGCTGATACCGAGGTCGATGTCCGGCATGTTAAGCCCTTTGTGCGACAGTAGTTCGCCGCCGACCACGATCCGACAATGAACGTCCTTTGCTTCTGTTGAAACCACCTGTATTTGAATGTAACCATCATTCAGGTACAAAATATCGCCGGGTTTCACGGCCTGGGGCAAACCGGAAAAGGATACGGAAACCCTTTGAGAGTCACCGGTTATCTGTTCCGTAGTAAGGGTAAGCGCGTCCCCGGACTTCAAATCAATCGGCTCATGAGCGAGCTGGCCGATACGCATCTTGGGTCCGGGAAGATCGCCCATGACGGCGATCCGCTTCCCGACGTTGCGTGATGCGGCACGGATATTGTCGATCACTTTCTTGTGGCCGACAAAATCGCCGTGTGAGAAGTTGAGGCGTGCCACGTTCATTCCGGCCCGAATCATTTGTTCGATGACCTCCACCGACTGGGAAGCCGGTCCCATGGTGCAGATGATCTTGGTTTTGTTGGCCGGAACCTTCATAGACCCTTTCCTCCAATTTTAAACCTAAATTGAGCGTTTCAAATAGTGACGGAGTAAAATAAAATAAATTGTTTTAGGCTGTTAAATAGTAATTATAGCCTTATAGCTTCTCACCTGTTGGGTCATTTTGCATTTGTTAAAAAAAGTCACAATTTGAAACCCTCCGGGATTGTCGATTTTACCGAATCTGCTTCGTTATGAGACATTTGCAGTAGCATACTACGGCTGCATGTCTCATGCCTTGCATCTCCGGCAAACTCGACAATCGCTCAAATTAGGTTAAAGTAACACTTATTCTTCAAACCGTTCAACGGGCAGGCCAATGGTGGCATCTTACTGAACCAATGGGAAGGGTTATTTTACAATGAGATGGAACAGACGCTGGGACAAGGAATATTCTCCATTTTTTAATGGGAAAACCGGCGGAAAAACCGTCCCTTATCTTACGATCCCTTAACATGGTGACGGATGAGGCCTTCCTGGTTCACCGAGGCAACGAGCTTTCCGTCTTGGGTGAAGACTTGCCCGTGATTCAATCCTTTGGCCCGGCTGGCGCTGGAACTCTTGATAACGTACAAAAGCCATTGGTCCATTCTAAAATCCCGGTGGAACCACAAGGCGTGATCCAGGCTGGCGACTTGTATATTCGGCGCCCAATAACTATGCCCGTGTGGGTAAAGGGAAGTGTCCACCAGTCCGAAATCAGATGCATAGGCCAGCATATACTGGTGCACCTTCGGATCATCGGGCATCTTGTCAATGGCCTTGAACCATATGTACTTCACCGGGTCCCTTTTTTCCGGAGCAAAGGGGTTGATGGGATTCACCGGTCTCAACTCGATGGGTTTTTTGCACAAGATTTTGTCTCGAATCGAATCCGGTATCTTGTCCGCCAGCTTCAAGGCGAGTTCCAGCTCCGATTCTATACCCTCCGGCCCGACAACCTCAGGCGCCTTGTCTTGATGATCGAATCCGGGCTCGTCGATTTGAAACGATGCCGCCATGCTGAATATTGCGCGGCCTTTCTGTATGGCCACCACGCGGCGGGTGGTAAAACTCTTCCCTTCCCGGATGGCGTCGACTTCATAAACGATGGGCTTGGTCACATCTCCCATTCGGAGAAAATAGGCATGAAGGCTGTGGGCTTTCCGATCCGGCGGTATGGTTTCATAAGCGGCGGACAGGGCCTGGCCCAGCACTTGACCGCCAAACACGCTGCCAAACCCCAGATCCTGGCTCTGACCCCGAAAAATGTTCTCTTCTATTTTTTCCAATATTAGAAGCTGCAACAATTCTTCTAATACGTTGTCCTCGGTACAAACACCCATGGTTCTCCTCGTTTACAGCCTTTGGTTGTTCTGGTTCCCGGGTCAAACCTACCCTATTGATATGTAAAGGATGTCCCTGAACGCCGTTAAATCACGGACCAAGGGTTGACCGACAGCCCCTGCAACAGATCCAATACCGCTAACGGCTGGTCGATAATCGCGCAGGCGCCGTTTTCCTTGAGCTCTTTTGAGGAGCGAAACCCCCAAAGCACTCCAACTGGAAACATACCCGCAGAGACCGCTGTCTTCATATCCGTCCCCGTGTCGCCAAGATAGAGAAAATTAGATGGCGGTATGGACATTTTTTTCGCGATTTCAAGGGCTCCCTGAGGATTCGGCTTACGGGGAACCGAATCGCGCTGTCCGAAAACAACATCGAAATTCCATTTTGACAGAAAGGCATCGACACAGGTTTGGGTCATGGCATCCGCCTTGTTCGACAAAATGGCAAGTTTAACGCCTTTGGCCTTCAGTCGATCCAACAGATTGGGAATGCCGAAATAGAGTTTGGTTTTTACGTTAAAATTGCGACGGTAATTTTCAACATATTCTTTCAGACAGGTATCGATCGTTTCATCCTTGCGATGTTCTTCGGGCAATGCCCTTTCTATAAGGGTTCTCGCGCCATCTCCCACAAACTTCCGGTAAGTGTAGATGGCATGCGTTGGAAATTTTTTATTGGACAGAACCCTGTTCACAGCATCACCGATATCCTCCAGGGTGTCGATCAAGGTTCCATCCAGATCGAAAAGTACGGCTTCAAATATCATATTCTTTGTTACTTCACTTTCTTTAAAAGGTTTATTATAGTCGGTTCATGGCGAACGGCCCCCAGGTTTGACAAACCGGCATGACCTCCAAGCGGTTAATGTTGATATGGGCCGGCAGACTTGCAACCCAGTAAATCATCTCCGCAATATCCCCGGGGGTTATTGGCTGTGTTCCTTCGTACACTTTGGCAGCTTTTTCCCCATCTCCCTTGAAACGAACCACCGAAAATTCGGTTTCCGCCATACCGGGTTCGATATTGGTAACCCGGATGGGGGTCCCGAAGAGATCGGCCCGCAAATTGAGGGAAAATTGTTTTACAAAGGCTTTGGTGGCGCCATATACATTTCCTCCCGGATACGGCCAGCTCCCGGCAACAGATCCGATGTTGACAATATGTCCTCGGTTTCGTGCCACCATGCCCGGCAGCACCGTCCGGGTGCAGTAGGTTAATCCCTTGATATTGGTGTCCACCATGGTATCCCAGTCCGAAACGTTTGCTTCATGGGCCGCTTCAAGCCCCAGCGCAAGACCGGCATTGTTCACCAGGACGTCCACATCCGAAAAATTTTCAGGGAGATGGGACAGTTCGTCGATTACCGCTTCCCGATTCCGGACATCCAGGGGAACGATGTGAACAGAAGTTTCACCCCCCAGTATTTTCTGCAATGCTTTCAATCGTTCAGTTCTTCTGGCCACCAGAACCAACCGCCAGCCTTCTTCCACAAAGCGTCGGGCACAGGCTTCGCCAAAACCGGATGTGGCCCCGGTTATAAGTATGATACCGCTCATACACCATCTCCTTGCAATTTGAACCGGTCAAAAGGCCCGTTCAAGATTTTTATTTCAAACCGTTTTTGAGTATAATCGATCCCACACGGTTTCGCAATACATCAAAGGCTTTTATTCGCCTTCGCCTGAATACCCTGCAGCTTGTTGGAGTGAAACGGAAATCCCGCCAACGGGACTGCGGGAGCTTCATAATAAATATTTGAGTGCTGTTTTTCGAAAGGACTCGATTTGGGTTTTCTGCCAATTTTTATCTTTTTTTAATTCAGCGGCCATCAATTCCGCCACCGCCGGGGCCATGTTCATGGCGGCCCGGGCGTCTAAGAATAAGACGCGGCGGCGGCGGGCCAGAAAGTCTTCGACCGTGCGCGCCATCTCGGCTTTTACCGCCCAGATCACTTCGCCCCGGATGATGGTTCCCCCGGGCAACGGCGCACCCCAGTCGGGCTCGTTTTTTACCAGTCTCTGTATTTCCAGCGCATCCGTCCCGTAATCCTTTAAATTTTCGAACTGATCGGCATGAT
>JAHECI010000204.1 GCA_024641825.1 Desulfobacterales bacterium
CCGAATTTCTCAGCAACGCTGCGTATATTTCTATGGGATGTTTGATCTGTATTTTTTCGCCGGACTTGGACAGGATATCCGAAAGTTGGAGCATACAGGCCGGACATCCGGTGGCAACCATCGAACATCCGGATGCTCGGATATGATCCAGTTTTACGTTCCCGATATTGGCCGACAGATCATAATACGCCAGATTAAAGCTACCCCCCAGCCCGCAGCATCGGTCGGATTCGGGCATTTCTATCAGCCGATAGGCCGGATTGGCCTTGATGAGGGCTCTGGGTTCGGCAAATACGCCCAGGGATTTTTTGAGATGGCATGGATCATGGTAGGTCACATCCACGGGATCGCCGGCATCGGCGGCTTCAGGGGTTTCCAGTCCCACCCTCGACACCAGAAACTGGTTGATATCAAGGGTTTTTTGAGCAATGGCCGCCACTCTGCTTTTAACATAACCGGAATTTTTATCCGCCATCATCGGCCATATCTCCTTTATCGTGGACGTACAGGTGGCACAGGCGGTTATCAGGTAGTCAAATTTTTCGGCATCCAATATTTCCAGATTATGGCGGACAAGGCGGTTAAAGGTCACCGTGTCTCCAGAGGAGATTGCCGGAATCCCGCAGCAACCCTGCCCGTTGGGCATAAAAATTCCAACACCGTGATGATGGAGAACGTCGACAACATCCTGGGCGATATGGGGAAAACTTTTATCCAAAAGGCACCCCACGTAAAAAGCCACTTTAATGCCGGAACGGCCTTTGGGGGTATTCAAAGATGGAATGCGACGGTGAAAAGGGATCCTGGCCAGCGGGGTAAAATGCCGATCCCCGATCAAAGGAGACACAAACCGGGCACAGGAGGTCCCCATGAGTTCATGGGCCGGTCTTGTGAAAATTTTCTGAAATTTCGATCCCCACGCCGCCATCCGGTCAAATATTTCAGGGTGGGACAACATCCCCCTTAAAATCAATTTTTTGGCCGGAGACAGCCCCATGAAACCGGTGAGAATCGCCCGGGCCTTAATGAAAATTTCCAGGGCCCTCACACCGCTGGGACAATTGGCGGCACATGATCCGCAAAGAAGACACCGATTTAGACGTTCGACCACGCCTTTGGGATCCTTGAACATTTCCTCCAAAAGTCCATCGAGGAGCGCCAGCTTACCCCGGGCGACATCTCCTTCAAGGCCGGTTTCCGAAAACAGGGGGCAGACCGCCTGGCACATGCCGCACCGCATACAAATCCCCAGTTGGTGTTCCAGTTCCCGCATGAGTTCTGCAAGCATTTTCATACCGGGCATGGGGCGTCTCCGGGGCCGGGCATGGTTTGGTTTTCGATGTTCATAGATAATTCCTTAAATTTTTATAAAATATCCGCCCTATTCCTCTATCGCGACACCCTTAAATGTCAACAATAAAAAGCTAAAAGTCACCCGGGAAATCCTTTGCATAGGGTTTGTATCTTGGGAATAACTCCCGCTGGTCGGGATATTCCCCTATTAAAATGAGCCTTTCATCCCATGGACATACTTTGATTAAAAATCGATAATTAAAATCTTCGTATCCCTGTAGAATCGGGGATAGAACCCGGTCTTCAGAGAATACAGACAGGTTTCACGGAACAAACTTCGCTTCAACCCCGATTGGCGGGATCTTTCACAAGCTTACGGGGAATACGCTTGTCCCGGTGAATATCCGAGATTCAATCGGTCGAGCGGTTACAGTTCAAGAGACCTTTGAAAAATGTAAATTTTTGTTCGATTTCAAGGAAGGGGAAAATTTTAACCACAGGAATACATAGAGTATTTCGAGGATTAAAATTTGAGTCTGACACAGAAATCGGGCAAAAGGAGGCGTTTTGCAAAGATCTCTGCAAGAAGGGCGTGGGAGGCTGCATCTCTTGCCCTTGTCCGGGGGTGGTTCTTCAGATATGGAGGACCATCCTTTTGTCGTCTTGCCGTAGCGGTTTCTATGGCCGCTTCACAGATCCGCCATATCAGGCCGTGTCGAGTCAACGCCCCCCCCGTAAAACGGGTGGCTTGAATTTTCG
The DNA here is from genome assembly GCA_024641825.1 of Desulfobacterales bacterium. Lineage (GTDB taxonomy): Bacteria > Desulfobacterota > Desulfobacteria > Desulfobacterales > UBA11574 > JAAXQD01. The sequence goes on from JAHECI010000204.1 coordinate 2,053, forward strand.
ACCAGGGGGCGACATCCTGTTTTCAGAATTTCCGCTCTTTTAGCGGTACAGATATGACACACACAACATTAAACCCAAGGAGGAGAACATGAGCGAAAGCGTTTACAAGATCATTGAACTGGTTGGAACCAGTGATGTTTCCTGGGAGAAAGCTGCTGAAAATGCGGTGCTAAGAGCAAGCAGGACGCTGCGAGATTTGAGAGTTGCAGAAATATCAAAACTCGACATGACCGTTAAAGATGGAAAGGTCGAGTCCTATCGTGCCAGAGTGACCCTTTCTTTCAAATATAAAGATTCCTGATTTGACGGAACACAGGTCTTGGAAAACGGTGGGGTTCCAACAGGGCCGTCATGCTCCGGAGTAAATCGGTTGATGTCTTTTGGAGGTGTATAGAAAAAAGAGATGTTCGGCAAGACGCTGAGGATGATCCGAGTAAAACCCGGCTGTAAGCTGACAGAAAAAGGGTGCTGATTCTTGCACCCTTTTTTTATAAACCCATGGCCAGCTTCCGGGGGCGGCATCCGGACGGTCACAGAGCATATGCATTTGAATCCTAATAGAGAGAGAACGCTCCACGGCGGCGTTAATCCCAGGGGGCGGACACGGAACAGGTTGCAACGGCGCTAAAAACATGGCAAACTTTGTTAAACAAAGGTTTTTTCATTTAAAGATCACCGGAGATTTTTTATGGCCGATAAGCCGACCTATAAGGAATTGACACAAAAAGTAAAAAAGTTGGAACAAGAAGTGATCTCTAGGGAACAGGCCGAAGAAGCGTTCCGGAAGAGCGAAGAAAAATACAGATTGCTGGTAAAGAATCTTCCGAGTATCGTGTACCAAGGATACGTCGACTGGTCGGTTGAATTCTTTGATTCAAAAATTGAACGCCTGACAGGATATTCGGTCGATGAATTTAATCTCGGAAAACTTAAGTGGAAAGATATTGTTTTAAATGAAGATATTAAAAATGCCAAAGAGATTTTTATCCGGGCACTCAAATCAGATCGGTCGTATGTCAGGGAATACCGCGTCGAGTCCAAGGTTGGCAAGATACACTGGATACAAGAAAGAGGACAAATAATTTGTGATAACTCCGGGAAAATTGAATATGTCAGCGGCGTCTTTTTCGACATTACCGATTACAAAGAGGCCGAGGAGGAATTGCGAAAAAGCGAAGAGATGGCACGGGCGCTTTTGAATGCCACAAACGATGCCGTCGTTTTGCTGGATTCTCGAGGAACGATTCTGGATATCAACGACACCTATGCCCAGCGGCTTCAACAGCATAAAGACCACATGCTCGGGTTGTGTATTTGGAATCTGTCTCCTCCGGAGATAACCGGTCTTAAAATCGCCAATGTCCAAAAAGTATTTGAATCGGGCAAGCCGTTGCGAATTGTGGATGAACACAAGGGGATTTGGAATGATACCAACATTTATCCGGTGTGCGATGCCAGGGGAGAAGTAATTCAAGTGGCTGTTTTTGCTCGAGACATCACTGAAGGGAAACTCGCTGAAGAACATATTCACGCCCTCACCCAACAGCTGATGAAAGTCCAGGAAATTGAGCGTCAGCGGATCGCTTACGACCTGCACGACAACCTCGCACAAGACCTTTCTTTGTTGGGAATCGGCCTTGAAACCCTTTTTGACAGCCAGCCCTCTGTACCTTTGGCGGTCAAACAAAAGGCTTCGGAATTGTCCAAAACACTCCGAAGATCCATATCGGCTGTCCGGGATATGTCGTACGATTTACACCCTCCGGGACTCGATGAACTTGGGATCGTCCATACCGCCTATCAATATTGTGAAGAATTTTCCGAAAAAAACGGCATTGACATTGACTTTTTCGCCGCCGGCCTGGATGATTTAACCATCTCCAACAACACGGAAATCAATCTGTACCGTCTGATCCAGGAGGCCCTTTGGAACATTAAAAAACATGCAGATGCAACCCATGTAACCATGAAGCTGGTGGCATCTTTCCCTTACATTATCCTCCGCATAGAGGACGATGGCAAAGGATTTAATATCAAAGACCGGATGGCCGCGGCTCCCAAGGAGAAACGGATGGGACTTCGGAGTATGGAGCAGCGGGTCAGCCTTCTAAAGGGAAAGATGAGGATTCAATCTCGCCCCGAAGAGGGCACCAAAGTGTATATCGAAATCCCCTACAAGGAGGAAAATGATGGTTGAAACGAAAAGCATATTGATCATCGATGATCACCCGCTTTTCAGAGAAGGCCTCAAGACGATTATCGGGCGCGATTCCGGCTTTAAGGTGATCGGTGAAGCCGGAACCGGTCAGGAAGGACTTCAAATGCTCAAAGAGCTCAAACCTGATTTGACCCTGGTGGATATCTCCCTGCCGGATCAAAGCGGTATTCAGCTCACCCGTGAAATAAGACGTCTCTTTCCTGATACCAGAATTTTGATTGTCAGCATGCATTCTAAAATCGATTATATTGCCGAGGCTTTCCAGGCCGGGGCCACCGGTTATGTGGTCAAGGAATCCGCGGGCAAAAGACTCCTTCAGGGACTCGAATCGGTTGCAAACGGCGATTATTTTCTGGACAGCTCTGTCTCCCACGCCGTTGTCGAAAACCTGATGAAGTTCCCCCTAAAAGAAGCAAAAATCACCGATGCAGACTATGCCACCTTAACGCCCCGTGAGCAAGAAGTCATGCGCCTGCTGGCAGAGGGACTCTCCAGCAAAGAGGTTGCCGAGAAACTCTTCATCAGCCCCAAGACGGTTGAAAACCACCGGGCCAACATCATGAACAAGCTGGACCTCCACAGCACCATTGAATTGATCCGATATGCCGCAAAGCTCGGTCTCATCGATGTGGATCTCTGGAAGGAATAATTCCGGAACCTGTATCCCCAAAATGAGAACTCCATCGACGTCTCCCCAGCACATCCGGGACAAAATCCCGATAAATAGGGATTTTTCCTACTAAATTGAGCATTCCCCTCTATGGACAAAAGGATTCATAACTTGTTAATACACATCTAAAAACCACCTTTGAATACCTTTAGATATAGGGGGAGGCCATGATCTCTTCTCCGTGTAAAAATTGTTCCCGGAAAAATCTTCCGAAGGACACGTGTGCTAAAAATTGTAAATTGTTAAATGCCCTACAGGATATCGAGGTATCATCTGAAAAATGGAATGACGGAAGTGGCATCGACTATACCGAAGAGTATAATTGTTCCATATCCCTGTCGTTGTCAAGCAACGTTGGTGCTTTTTAAACAACCCACTGAGACGCTGTTTCTAAAAAATCAGGACGACCGCCGGTTCCAACCTTACCGGCGAAGCAGCTTCCCTCGGGTTAGCCTCCCATTTTTTACGTGGCGGCGAAAAATTTCAAGGCACAGCAGTGTCTGATATATGCCCGTGACAAAAAACCATAATAATTTAAATGGCCCTGGAAGAAAAAAAGGGGACCTTAAGATATCATCGGTAGCATCGGATGAGATAGGGTCGGATGCTAAAAAAAAGAATTATCTTGATATGGCGGCCTTGATTAGAAGTATTCAGCGCGCCGAAGGTCACACGGGTTGTTTTCAAAAGGGCATAAACGACTGCGATCAGCCGGATTGCAAGTGGCACCCTTTCTGCCTGGAAGGGGGGCCGATCCTGAGAGAAGACCCAATCGAGTAATCTAACCCGGACGACCCAAAAACAAACATATTGTTTTACATGGTAAATTCGCAAACCAACCCCACGACCCCGCAGGCTTCGGTTTCGTTCCAATCTGGATCCAGGTCCGAGGGTTAAAGCGCAGCCCCCCAGGGGAGGTGAACCTTGCGCCGCCTGTCGATTCCTTGAGCCTGAGCCCCGACTCCTTTTTTAACCTTTCCCGGTGTCGTTTCCCACCACCCGTGGCGGTGGTGTTCAGTCCCTGCCGGTAATAAAGGCTTGGCCGTTTTGCCCGAAATATTGGGCCCGAAATCCAATGTTATTTCATTCTAAAAACGGTGAGACACCGGCAGGGGCCTAGCTTTCTTGATTTTCACGATTTTCATCTGGTTTTCATCCTTTCTGGAAACTTTCTCGGTCCTGTTGATATCATCCATGTTGTATA
>JAHECI010000205.1 GCA_024641825.1 Desulfobacterales bacterium
ATTTCAATAAGTCAATGAACTTTCAACCAAGCAAATCCTCTCTGGGGATAAAACAAAGCCGGTCCCCTGGACCCGGATATTGACTATAAGCCGTTTCAAAACCCTGAAGTTTGCCAATCCCCAAAAACAGTTCTTGACAGCCTGAAAAGAGTGGAGTAATTAAAACGTAAAATTATTCGTTGGAAATTTTATCTATGAAAAAACATTCTATCAGCAAATTGCAAAATACATTTGGACGTTTCTTTTTTATTTTTAGAAGCGTCCATCCGGATCGATAACGCTTAACGTTACGACACCCCGGATGGACCTGAGCCGGTCCGTCCGGGGTTTATTTTTTTAAAGCCCCGGGAAATAGATTCTCGGGGCTTTTTTTTTGAAACGGCTTCCGGAGTTCCCGGTTTTAAAAATTAAAAATTTTATAAACAGTTCAATAAGTTGCCAGAAAGGAGGCGGATCATGATTCTCGTACTTGAAAAGGGGATCACCCAAGATCAAAAGAAAAACATTCGGAGTATACTTTTCAGCGAGGGGTATATTGTCCGGGAGATGTCCGAGGCCGGGCAAAATATCATCGGTGCCGTTGGAGAGGGGGGTAAAGAGACCGAATTTTTCGAAAAGCTTCCCGGCGTCGCCCGGGTGATACCGATCTCCACATCGTTTAAGCTGGTGAGCCGGCAGATGCATACGGAAGATACGACGGTTCAGGTGGGGAATGTGGCGGTGGGTGGCGAGCGCATTACGATTATTGCAGGGCCCTGTGCCATTGAAAGCAGGGATCAGGCGCTGAAAACCGCCCGGGAGGTCAAAAGATACGGTGCCGTGCTGTTTCGCGGCGGTGCGTTCAAACCGAGAACGTCTCCGTATTCGTTCCAGGGCCTCCAGGAAGAAGGGCTTAAAATTCTCGCCGAAGTCAGATCGGTTACAGGCCTTGGCGTTGTCACCGAAATTACCTCACCGGCCCAGGCGGACATGATGATGAAGTATGTGGACGTTGTACAGGTCGGGGCCCGGAACATGCAGAACTTCGAGCTCTTAAAATGCGTGGGCCGCATCGGAAAACCGGTGGTACTCAAGAGAGGACTCTCCTCCACCATCGAGGAATGGCTCATGTCCGCGGAATACATCCTTTCCGAGGGGAACGACAACGTCATTCTGTGTGAACGGGGAATTCGGACCTTTGAACCCTATACCCGAAACACCCTTGATCTTTCTGCAATTCCCGTGCTCAAGACCCTGACCCATTTGCCGGTGATCATCGATCCCAGCCATGCCACCGGTATCCGTGAAAAGGTCAGCCCCATGGCCCGTGCCGCCATTGCAGCCGGTGCGGACGGTTTGATGATCGAAGTGCATCACGACCCGGATCATGCCCTTTCCGACGGGCCCCAGAGCCTTTATCCAAAGCAGTTCGGTCAACTGACCCGGGACCTTTATGTGATTGCGCCGGTGGTGGGCAAACAGCTCGATTTTGACTATCTGGATAAGGCCAAAGCTGTCGATCATTTAAGTAAAACCAACGGTGCCGGGAAACAGAAGGTCGCTTTTTTGGGTGAAATCGGAACGTTCAGTCATAAAGCCAGTACCCAGTATTTCGGGAATCAGGTAACTGCCGTGCCCACACCGTCGTTCAAATCGATTTTCGAGTCGGTTAAGAACGGGGATGTCGACTTCGGGGTGGTCCCGGTGGAGAATTCTCTTTCGGGCAGCATCCATGAAAACTACGATCTTCTGCTGGAATATGATTTAAGGATTGTGGGCGAGATAAAGCTCCGCATCATACACCACTTGGTGGGCCATCCCGAGGCAAAGATCGATACCATCCGTCGGGTCTTTTCACCGCCCATAATCTTCCAGCAGTGCCGGCAGTTTCTCGATCAGCATGCAGATTGGGAATTGATGCCGGTCAAGGACACCGCCGCAGCGGTCAAGGCCATCAGTGAAAAAGCGAATTCTGCCGATGTGGCCATTGCCGGCAAAGAGGCGGCTAAAATTCACGGTATGGCGGTCATCGAGGAAGGGATCGAGACCAACCCGCGGAATTTCACCCGTTTTGTGGTCATCGGCAGCGAGCCCTTTGAAAAAGGTCCCAAACGCAAATCGTCTCTTATCTTTTCAACAGGCAATCAGCCGGGCTCCCTTTACGAGGTTTTGAAAATATATTCCGAAAACGGCATCAACCTGGTGAAGCTGGAATCACGGCCCATCCATGGAAAACCGTGGGAGTATATGTTTTATGTGGATCTTGAAGCGGATGTGGAGTCGGAAGCATTTAAACCGATTCTGGAAATGCTCAAAGCAAAAACAGACTATCTGAAGATTTTGGGGAGTTATTGAGGCCCTTCTTTTAACCTAAGTTGAGCGATTTTCAGGGAAGAGATCGTTACAGATCGAGCTAAAAATCGCTCAATTTTGGTTTAAGAACGATCCGCCGCTGGGAGCGCCAGGGAGCTTTCAGGGTAAACGGATTTGAATCCCAATGGAGAGAGAACGCTCCACGACGGCGCATATCTCTTTCCAACCGACTGGAACTTGTGCTTAAGCATCCGTAAGCCCGAGCCGTGCCGGAGTTATGAAGAACAATTCATCAAAAACATGAGACCTTTGAAAAATGTTCATTTTTGTTCAAGTTCAAGGAAGGCGAAAATTTTAACCACAGGAATACATGGGGTATTTCGAGGATTACAATTTGAGCCTGACGCAGAAATTGGGCAGAAAGGGGCGTTTTGCAAAGGTCTCAACATATCCGATGGGTTTTTCATATCATAATTTCATTCGGCTCGGTCTAACGGGTGCTAAAGCCCTTCAAACAGCCATTCGGTTTCCAAGAGAAACACGCCGTCGCTTCGCTGTACCGAAATCAAATGCATTCACCCTGGGGGGGGCTGTATTTCCATGTTGACAATCCGTGGGACGGCGGGTAAAATTCCCTTTTATGTATTTTGCGAATAACCATCAAGGAAAGGAGAAGCCTATGAAACGAAAAGCGACTTACAAATTGAGAGTTACCCGGAGAGAATCCCTTCATGTTCACGATGAGTACGACCATCAACTGATGCTGGTTGAAATGGAAGGCACTCCCCTTCACTATGAAGTCGGCGTTGCCGGTGAATTTGTCTCCCGCCGCAGCGTGAACTTTCATGACCGCACCGGCGGCAGCGGCCATATGCAGGGTTATGCCGTCACCAACTTTCAGTATGGCTCGGTTTACAGCCGCTTTGAAGGTCATCGTGACGGGGAAAGCAAAGTCACCAAAGGTACCTGGGAAACCTATAAAGGAACCGGCAAGCTGGACGACATCAAAGGAAAGGGCAAATTCAACGTGACGTCCGGGGATGCGGGGGAATTCATTCTCGAAATGGAAGGCGACTACGAGTTATAATTAAAGCCGATTTCGGAATTTCCATAAAGTTTGTGTCCATCCAGAAATGGCAGATTTTGGTTCAGGGCAAGGCCCGTGCGTTTTCTGCAACCACAGGTGCCCCGCAGGAAATGCCCTTGGGGTGCATAGCGCGCTATTTCGAGGATTGCAGAAAAACGGGGACGCAGTCCTGGGCCGAAAGATGCCGTTTCTGGATGGACAATAGTTAAAAAAAGCCGGATTACCCTCCGGCTTTTTTTATGGCCCTGTATTCACGGGCAAGTTCGATATAATGTCGGGCTGTTTCCTTGCGGTTCTCCACCGTCGATTCCGAAAGCTCTTTTTTCATCGACGCCGGTACGCCGGCCACCAGATGAAAAGGCCCCACCACCTGTCCGTGCTTGACCACTGAAGCGGCCGCAACCACCGACCCGGTTTTGATCCATGCATGGCTGAGTACCACGGCATTGATGCCAATCAGGCAGTTGTCTTCGACAGTGCACCCGTGAACAACGGCATTATGCCCCACCGTTACGTTGTTGCCGATCACCGCGGGGGCGTCATAATCTGTGTGGATGGTGCAGTTGTCCTGGATATTGGTGCCTTCTCCCACGGTTATGGCGGCCATATCCCCCCTTAAAACCGTGCCGTACCATATGCTGGCATTGTCTTTTATTTCGACCTTCCCGATAACCACGGCCGTGGGCGCAATAAAAACATTTTTTCCGATTTTCGGTGTATGACCGTTAAATTCCAGTATCATAATTTTTTTACATTGAAAACTTGTCACTTGTCATTCGTATTTCAAGTTTCAATCTTAAAGCTTTCGGTTATCCCGGCATACTCTTTTCGAAGCTTGGGCTTTTCTATCTTTCCGGTGGGGTTTCGGGGCACCTTGCCGAAAATAATCCTCCGGGGTCTTTTGTACCGGGGCATTCCCTGGCAAAAATCGTCGATTTCGTCCTTGGTGAGTGTCTGGTGCGGTTTAACCTGGACCACGGCTGTGGCGATTTCCCCCAGCCGGAGGCTGGGAAGGCCGATGACCGCCACATCGTGAATTTTAGGATGCCCTTGGAGAAAATCTTCGATCTCCACCGGATAAATATTTTCTCCGCCGGTGATGATGACATCTTTTTTCCGGTCCACCAGCCAGATGAAACCGTCTTCGTCCTGCCGGGCCACATCGCCGGTGAGCAGCCAGCCGTCGACCAGCGTTTCCCGGGTCGCCTCGGGATTTCTATAATACGCTTCCATAACACCGGGCCCTTTGACAATCAATTCCCCGGGTTGTCCCTGAACAACGGGATTCATCCCATCATCAACGATGTCGATTTCCCAGTCGAAACCCGGCGTTCCGATGGCGCCGACCTTGTGCATGTTCTCCATTCCCAGATGGACACATCCGGGTCCGGTACACTCGGTGAGACCATAGTTGGTATCGTACTGGTGATGGGGAAAAATTCTCTTCCATTCCTTGATCAAACTCGGGGGCACGGGCTGGGCACCGATGTGCATCAAACGCCACTGATCCAGATGAAAGTCTTCGAGCTTTATTTCTCCGGTCTGGATGGCAAAAAGGATATCGAGGGCCCATGGAACCAGAAGCCAGACCACCGTCACCTTTTCCTCGGAAACGGCTTCCAGTATCCATCGGGGTTCAACCCCTTTAAGAATGACACTCCGGGCACCGACAATGAAATTGCCGAACCAGTGCATTTTTGCGCCGGTGTGATACAGGGGCGGTATGCACAGGAAATTGTCTTGGTGGGTCTGGTTGTGATGCCGATTTTCCACAAAGCAGGCGAATTCGAGATTTCTGTGGGTCAAAAGGGTTGCCTTGGGTATGCCGGTGGTGCCTGAAGTAAAGTACAAGGCAGCTTCATCGGTAATGTTTATTTCGACCTTCGGCACAATGGGGTCTTGAGCCCCAAGGAATTTTTCATAGGATTCGGCATAAGCAGGTTTTTTCCCGTCCGGCCCCAAAAAGATATAGGTGCTTAGGAATCTGTCCAGGTCTTCCTGGATGGTGTCGATTCGCTCGATAAATTCTTCGCCGAAGATCATGGCTTTGGGCTCGGCGACGTTGGCGCAATGTCGGATGATGTCCGCCTCAAATCGAAAATTGAGGGGAACCGCCCATGCGCCGGTTCGAAGTATCCCAAAATAGATGGGGAGCCATTCGATACAGTTGGTCATTAAATGGACCACCCGGTCACCCTTTGAAATCCCCCGGGATATCAGGGCCTGTGCAACCTGATTGGCCTGATCGTCAAATTCTTTCCAGGTGATCTCCCGACGCCGGTTTTTAGCCGGTTCTCTTTCTATGAGTGCCGTTTCAGGGCCATACATACGCGCATTTCGAGCCAGTATATCGGTAATCAGCATACAGAATTCCTTTCGAGTAAAACTTTTTTTCAGAATCGATATCAAACTCCCATAAAATGGTCAAGGTGAACAAAATGATCCCACAAGTTTCGGTCGGTTTCCAAGAGAAATACGCCGTCGCTCCGCTCTATCGAGATCAAATGCGTTTTCCCAGAATGATCCTACCAAGAGGACTCGAAGCCGTTTCGATTCATCTCCCCATTGCCACAGGCGGCGGACTTTGGGAATTTAGGAAATCGGTTGGGATATTTTGCCGGACGGCGGTCATAACGTATTGACAAAATAATTAATTTTGTTCAGAATAAACCACACGCCTTATTAGATGCTTTGTACGTGTTCAGGGGGTGCGCTCCCCCGCTTTACTCAGGTGTCTACGTGTCTGGTCATTGAAATAACGA
>JAHECI010000206.1 GCA_024641825.1 Desulfobacterales bacterium
GATGTCGCTCACAAAAGACTTTTTACGAAACCGTCAATCGTTGATTTTTGAATAGTTGGAGATAGTCATATACTACTTTGTAACAATCAGTATATGCCTCTGTCGATTTTATCTGTCAACAAAATAACCGGGAACCGCCGAAAATAACATTTTATAACCGAGAAAAACGCAGCATGGGCGTGGTCTGTGAGCATTTTAAGGCGGTAGCGAACCCACCCGTTGAGCGTTGGATGCATTTTTAAGATAGGGAATAATTGACCGCCCCGGAAAAAAATCTTGACAACTATGATTTCGTTGATATAGTTCATGGTATGAATCAATTAAGCGAAAAAAGACGAGCAGAAATTTCAGCCCATCAGATTCAGCAATTTCAAACGCTTGTGACAAAATTATTCCAATGCTGCCAAGAACGGGCTCAGTATCAATGTGAACGGTTCCAACTGCCCGATGCAGAGCTGAGATGTTTGATTCTTTTTGGAGAGGAGCGTTATCTTACGTCCAAAGGTATTGCCTATAAGATGAATGTGGTTAAAAGCCGGGTCACCAAAATCGTTAACGGGCTGGTTAAGAAAAAATTCATACAACGAATCCCGGATCCAGAAGACTCCAGAATTACCTTGCTGAGCCTCACCGCACATGGGCAGAAAAAACTTAACGAAATCAATGTATTTTTTGATTTTGTCAATCATCAGGTTTTGTTGCAGATGGAGCCCGAACAGCGAAAAACCATGCTCACCAATCTGGATATGCTCAAGGCATCCATGGAATCTGTTAAGGAAATGATGGTATGATCTTTTAATTGTCGTAAATTGTCGTAAAATCAGCAGTTTTTTTGCCCTTAAGGTTCATGGTGTGCACCAAACGACGGGGTAAAATTAATTAACGGTTTGTAATGTAAGTGAAAAAAACGTTGTCAATATGAAACAGGAGGTCGTCATGCAAAATGTAGAAGCACAAATTGAAGCGTTGCAATCTCAGATTGCAGCCATGGAAAAGAGAATTCCATCCAACAAAATCTCAATGATTGTATTTAGCGGCGATATGGACAAAGTGTTGGCAGCCTTTGTCATCGCCACCGGTGCCGTGGCCATGGGGATGGATGTTGTGATGTTCTTCACATTCTGGGGAACCCCGATCCTGCGAGACAAAACCAAGAAGGCCGGGGGGAAGGATACCATGGGTAAGATGTTCGGCGCCATGCTGCCCAAAGGAACCCCCGAGGTAAAACTTTCCAAAATGAATATGGGGGGCATGGGAACGGCCATGATGAAATCCCTCATGAAAAAAAAGAACGTTGCATCATTGGAGCAGATGATGGAGATGGCCGAAGAATTCGGGGTTCAGATTTTCGTGTGTGAAATGTCTATGGATCTCATGGGATTTAAGCGAGAAGAAATGATCGATTATTCGGGACTTACTTACTGCGGTGTCGCAACATTTTTAGAACAAGCCAATGACAGTAAAATTCAGTTATTTATATAAATAAGAAACGAGAACAGGAGGTTTATTATGAGTGAAGAAATCAAAATCGCCAAGGTAATGGACTTAAAGGGTTTACCCTGCCCCATGCCGATTTTAAAAGTGAATAAAGGGATTAAAGAAGTTGAGGTGGGAGAGGTCATTGAGGTTTGGTCAACAGATCCCGGATCCTTGTCCGACTTCCCTTCCTGGGCCCGAACCCGGGGACACGAAATTTTGAAAACCGATCAGAATGGAGAGGTCACAAAGTTTTATGTCAAGCGCCTCGTATAAACCTGAACCCGGTACCCCTCTTTGAGGGGTACCTTTTTCATTCAAATAAGTTGTTAGGAGGTTTCGTTGAATACGCTGTATTATTTCGTATTGATACCGATGGTATATTTTTCGTTTGCCGTGTTCTTTGTGGGAACCGGAATAAGACTTGTAAAAATTTTCGGAAAACCCAAGCAATCCACCTCCCTGCAGATATATCCGGAAAAACGGCCCCAATGGCTTTGGGCACTGCACGATACGTTTCTGTTTCCCTCTGTTCGGAAACACAAACCCATATTATGGATTTTTTTGATACTGTTTCATGCCTGTCTGTTGCTCCTTGTGATCGGACATCTGGAACTGTTCGGTGAATTTAGAATCTTTCAGATCATTCCCCATGAAATTTTTCTCGGAAAGGGTTTTGTGGGTCTGATATTGTGCGTTGCCTTAATGTTTTTTCTATTCAGACGATTTTTATCGCCGGTCAGAGAGCTATCGGTTCCCGAAGATTATTACCTTCTTATTTTGTTGTTTCTCATCGTCCTTTTTGGGAGTCAGATGGATTGGGCCAGACGGTGGTACGGTTACGAAGAGTTATTGGTCGAAGATTATCGAACCTATCTTCTCAGTCTTTTGACGCTAAAACCCGAACTCCCCTACAATGTGATCAATTCAGGACATTCCTTTATGCTGGTTCTGCATGTATTTTTCGCAAATTTGTTTCTTATATTCTTTCCCTTCAGCCAATCCATGCATTCATTTTTATCGTTGCCCATGAACAAACTGAGAAGAGGTTGACAATGGATCAAAAAACACGTGAAGATTTACTGAAACTCTTCCAGGGAAAACTCAATGAAGCCATGACCTTCTACCTGGAAACATGTACCCGTTGCGGTGTCTGTATCGAGGCCTGCCATGTTTATGCCTCCATGGGGCAGGTCAGATATATCGCTGCCTACCGCCAAGAGATCGTTCGAAGAATTTACAAAAAATATTTCAAGGCCAGAGGAAAAGTGTGGCCATCGGTGGGAGAATCCAAGGAATTGAATGAAATGGCCTTGGAAGAGCTCTACGAAGCTGCGTATTCCTGCACAGGCTGTCGACGCTGCATGGTATATTGCCCCTTTGGCATCGATACCCAAATGATTATGTCCATCGCCAAATTGCTTCTGGTCGGTGCCCATAGCGAACCGGAAATTCTGACACTCCTCGCCGACACGTCCATTGAGAAAGGTAAATCCTTAGACATTTTTAAGGAGAACTTTCTGACTGGAATTAAAAAACTGGAGAAAGACGTTGTCAAAAAATGGAAGATGGAAGCGGGGGAGACCGCTATACCCATGGATGTCCAAGGCGCGGATCTTCTTTTTGTGGCGCTGGCCGGCGCCCACTCGATCATTCCGACGGCAGCTATTTTTAATGCCGCGGGGGAAAATTGGACCTTGAGCTTTTTCGAGGCGGTCAATTTCGGTGCCTTTGTGGGGGATCCCGCCCGCACACAACTCATTTTGGACCGCATTGTGAATGAAGCCAAGCGTCTTAAAGTTAAAGAGGTCTGTATATGTGAGTGCGGAACGGCGTTTCGCGTGATGAAGCAGCTGGCAGGAAAACAACCTTTTAAAGTGTCTTCGGTGACCGAAGTACATGCCCGGTATATCAAGGAAGGCCGGATCCAGCTGGACAGATCCTTATTAAACGGCGTGGTGACATATCATGACCCGTGCCAGATCGCCCGAAACGGCGATGTCATCGATGCACCGCGGTATATCCTGAAGCATTTGACAAACGATTTTCGTGACATGTCACCGGATCCGACATACAATTGGTGTTGCGGTGGCGGCGGTGGCTTGGTGGCCTTGGGAGAAGAGACGCTGGATTTTAGGATGAAATCATCAAAAGTAAAAGCCGATCAGATCAAAAGGACGGAAGCAACGACGGTCGTAACAGCGTGTGAAAACTGCCATACTCAGCTGTGCAATCTGAACGATCATTACCAGATGGGTGTCGATGTAAAGTTTCTGTCTTCGATGGTGGCAGATGCCCTGGTTCAGAACTAGGTCAGAATGAGTTGGCAGACGAAAATGAATCATAAAGATTATTAACCGTTTCATTATGTTATCATTTTATGCTATATAGCTTATAAGTAACTTATAAAAAATAAACAAAAGGAGGAAATGCCGATGAAAAAATTATTTAAGGTTATGGCAATGTTAACCCTCACCATGATATTGGTGCCTCCCGCCTTTGCCACCAATGGAATCAATTTGATCGCGATCGGCCCCATTTCCCGGGCCATGGGGGGGGTCGGTGTTGCCCAGCCAATGGATGCCATCAGTGCGGTTTTTGCCAACCCGGCAGCCATGTGCTTCGGTGAATACTGTCCGGGCTCGGAATTTAACTTTGCCAGCACGCTGTTCATGCCCAAAATTGATGCAAAAGTAACAAATTATCAAGGAACTTTTAGTGCCGATGCCGAGGATAACATCTATCCGATTCCAGCCATCGGTTTTTCAGTTCCCGTGGGCCCGGATGGTTCCAAGTGGCGATTCGGGCTCGCAGCCTATGGCGTCAGCGGTCTGGGTGTTGACTACAGAACCACCAGTTTGGAGAATACGGATGTTTATGGTGGGTTTCCCATGGTCGCCGGCGAGTATACTCAGCTTCAAATTATGAAGTTCGCGCCGTCTTTTGCGTACCAGGCCACGCCAAATTTATCCATCGGTCTGGCCCTTCCCGTCGACTATGGCACCCTTGATCTGAGAAGCGGCAGTTCCAGCGGTTTTGCCTTGGGTCTGCTTCCGGGAATCATTTATAAACCCATTGAAAATTTATCGTTGGGTTTGACGTATACCGCGCCCCAGAAGATCAATTATAAAAATGTGTTGAACATGGGCGGTTCCATTAATTCCCTGGAATTGGAATCTCCACAGCAGGTGAGTTTCGGTATTGCCTATGATTTCTTTGAAACCGGTCTGGTGCTGGAAGCGGATGTTAAATGGCTTAACTGGTCCAATGCCGACGGGTACCAGGATTTTGATTGGGATGACCAGACGGTATTTGGCATCGGCGCACAGTATCAAGCCACCGACAAACTTGTTTTGAGGGCGGGGTACAACTATGCCAAGAATCCTGTGAGCGAACACAATAACTTTAACGGCCAGTCCATGACCACGGTTCAGGGAATCACCATGCCCTCTTACTATTATGAAACCTTCAGAATTATCGGGTTCCCGGCCATCGTAGAACATCATGTTACACTGGGAATCGGATATCAGTTCACCGATGCCTTTTCCCTGGATCTTGGGTTTGTATACGCCCTTGAAAATACGATGACAGAAACCGGCACAGACTTCGCCGGCCTGCCGGTTGAGCTTGAGTCGACCCTCAGTGAAACCAGCCTTGATTTCGGGCTTACCTGGAGATTTTAAGGGCAGGCATAACATATTGGACAAAGTCCCGAACACGGGATTTTTCAATGGATAACGACAAAACCAAATTGCTGCAGGCTTAAGCTTTTTTTCGAACGCTGACTTCCCGGTCCGCCGGGAAGTCAGCCCTTGTTTTGAAGGCTTAGCGAATAGAATCGATACATAGGTATTCGAACGGGCATACCGCGTTAAAAAGGTGAATCATATGAACACGAGACGATTGATGGTGTGGGGTGTTTTTTGTCTGGCACTGCTCCTTGGCGTCAGCGGGTGCGCAACGACTTCAGAAAAATCTTCCCCGACGATTCAGCAGATGTCCAAAGAAGACCTGAAATCCCGCCTCCAAGATCCATCTCTGGTGATTATAGACGTTCGACGACCCCAAGACTGGAAGAAGAGCGGCAAGAAAATCAAAGGCGCTGTTCAGGAAAACCCGTACAAATTCGAGAACTGGTACGCCCGGTATCCCAAAGCAAAGACCCTATTGTTTTACTGAGCATGACCCAACGAGCATACCAGTGTCAGTTTGGCACGGAAAATGATGGACAAGGGATTCACGAACATCTACGTTCTCAAAGGCGGATGGAATGAATGGGTCCGGGCTAAATACCCCACCGAGCCGATATAAAACCGATTTTTAACCGGGTTAACGGGGCGCCAATTAAATACAAACAGCATTTTTTCTCTCTCTTCTCTGAAGGATCCAATCCGAAGACAATATGGAAAGACCGAATATGGAGACACAATGGGCCATCTGAACGGACCCCGACGAAAGATAAAAAAAATTGCGATCTTTCTTTTTGTCATTGGAATCGCGGCAGCCCTTTTTCCGTTTCCATCGGGGGCTGTCTCCAATGATTTTTTATCGGATGCGAACTTTCTCCAATATAAGGAAAAAAATAGGGCCCCGGAGTTTAATTTGAAAGACCCGGAGGATCACCCGATCCGG
>JAHECI010000207.1 GCA_024641825.1 Desulfobacterales bacterium
AATAAAAGTTTCCAAAATTACGGATGGTTCTGTCAACCTTTAAAGGCTGGCATTGCCGATAGGTGGCCGCAATGATCGTTGTCAGAATAATCATGAACGTGCTTCCGGAAAAACAAAAAGAGGTTATGCAAACGCTTTTATCAATGGTTGAGCCACCGGGGAAAAAAAGTGGGTATCTGAACTATGGCATCTTCCGTGATATCGAAGACAAGAATGTTTTCAACCTGATTTCGGAATGGAAAACCCGCCAAGATCTGGACGATCACATCAAGTCATACAGATTCAGCGTTTTGCTTGGAACAAAGAGCCTCTTATGTGAACCATTGAAAATTCAAATTTTTACGGTCTCAAATTCTGAAGGAATAGAGGCTGTCAATTCCGTAAGGAAAAAAAGAAACTAATTTTTTCCATATTAATGCGGAAAAAAGGAGGCTGCTGATATGAATGTTCTCCTTATTTACCCAAAATTTCCAGATACGTTTTGGTCTTTCACGTACGCTTTAAGTTTTATCGGAAAAAAAGCCGCCTTTCCGCCGCTTGGCCTGCTCACCGTCGCGGCTCTGTTACCGGAAGAATGGTCCAAGCGTCTTGTGGACGTAAATGTTAAAAATCTTACGGATAAAGACCTTTTATGGGCGGATATGGCCTTTATCGGAGGCATGGCGGTTCAGCGAAAATCGGCCAAACAAATCATCACCCGGTGTAACGCTTCGAATTTAAAGATCGTTGCCGGAGGGCCTCTTTTTACCGCTGAACCCGATGAATTCAAGGAAGTGGATCATCTCGTGCTCGACGAAGCGGAACTCACGCTGCCTGCCTTTTTGTCGGACCTAAACAACGGACAGCCGAAAAAGGTCTACAGGGCTTCCGGTTTCTGCGATCTTCGCGATACCCCGTCGCCCTCGTGGGATCTTGTAAAAATGAAACGATATGCGTCCATGAACCTTCAGTTTTCCAGAGGATGTCCGTACAACTGCGAATTCTGCAATGTGACGGCGTTATTCGGTCACCGGTCGCGTTTAAAAACACCTCAGCAAATCATCTCGGAACTGGACCGTATTTATGCTTCCGGCTGGCGCAGCAGTATATTTTTTGTTGACGACAATTTTATTGGAAATAAAGTCTATCTTAAAACACATTTACTTCCCGCCCTAATCGAATGGCGCAAAGATAAAAAGGGATGTGTTTTTTTAACGGAAGCCTCCATCAATCTTGCCGATGACGCTGAACTCCTGGACATGATGGTAACGGCCGGATTCGATTCCGTTTTTATTGGCATCGAGTCGCCCGATGAGGTCAGTCTAACGGAATGTCATAAAACCCAGAATAAAAACCGGGATCTCCTTGAAAGTGTCATGATTATCCACCATTCAGGGTTGCAGGTGATGGGTGGTTTTATTGTGGGCTTTGACAACGACAGGCCTTCTATTTTCCAACAGCAGATCGATTTCATTCAGAAAAGCGGAATCGTAACCGCAATGGTCGGCATGCTCCAGGCCCCTCCGGGAACCCGTCTCTTTGACCGGCTTCAACGGGAAAGCCGGGTAGTCAATACCTTTTCCGGAGATAACGTTGATGGAACAACCAATATCATTCCCCGAATGGGCATAGACAGGCTTTCAGACGGGTATCAATCGATTATGAAACAGATATATTCTCCTAAAAACTACTACCGTCGGGTCAAAACATTACTCAAGGAACTAAAGGCACCTGAAATCAACCAGCCGTTAAATATTCAGCGGTTCCTTTCAATCTTTCGATCCGCTTTCCGGCTCGGGGTATTGGGAAAGGAGCGTTTTCATTACTGGCGACTGATGCTCTGGACCCTGATCTGCAAGCCCAGACTGATATCATTGGCCATAACTCTATCAATATACGGCTATCATTACCGTAAAATATGCGAACAATATATTCTTTAATGCAAAACTCGAAAGGTTATTCAGGAACAATTATGAAACAATATACAACAGAACATATTAATCAAGCGGTAAACGGTATACTTAGCGGCAGTCCGACGATCATGATCACAGGCGTAGAACAAATATCCGAGGCAACCACAAACCAGCTCACGTTTATTGGGGGGAAGAAATATATAAAATTATGGGACCAATCACATGCTTCTGCCGCAATCGTCAATGACATCTTAGATATTGAGCCCGGAAAGAACCGGGCACTTATGCGTGTGGCCGATGCCGATCTTGCCCTGGCATCAGCCCTTCAACTGTTTGAGCCGGAGCCTCCGAAATGTGAATCCGGTATACATCAAACTGCGGTGGTTGATCCAACAGCAGAAATCGGTGAAGGTGCAGCAATCGGGGCCGGCTGCTATATTGGAGCCGGTGTGGTTATCGGTACGAACACCAAACTTTATCCTAACGTCACCGTACTGGATGACTCCATCATAGGCAGTCATACGATTATATGGTCCGGTACGGTCATTCGTGAACGGTGTCAGATAGGCAATTTTTGTATCATACATCCGAATGTTACCATTGGAGCCGACGGCTTTGGTTATCGCCCCTCACCCGATGGCCGTAGCTTAACCAAGATTCCACAAATCGGTACGGTTATTATTGGAAATAGAGTTGAAATCGGAGCAGGCAGTTGTATTGACCGGGGCAAGTTTAGTGCTACATCGATTGGTGACGGAACCAAAATAGACAACCTTATACAAATCGCCCACAATTGTAAACTTGGCCGGTCCTGTGTGATGGCCGGCCAGTCCGGGCTGGCTGGATCCGTAACTTTAGGTGATGGGGTTATGATCGGAGGTGGTGCGCGGGTTAAAGATCATGTGACCATTGGTGACGGAGCCAAACTTGGTGGAAATGCCGGTGTCATCAGTGATGTGGCCCCGGGGAAAACGCTATTCGGGTTTCCTGCCGACGACTATCGGCAGACGTTGCGACTATGGGCAGCACAAAAACACCTTCCCGATCTTATTAAACAGATGAAGAAAAAATAGCTGCCAGTTCAAGTATTTAATTGAGGGGTCCGGGAGTTTTTCTCCTAAATTCTTGAATATAGCGAAATGGATGATCTTTTTATAAATCGGATGCTGTCTGAGTGGCTTAGGGATCGTTAGAAAAAACAGGCGCATACCAAAATCGTGTCTTTAAAAGAATTTTAAAATGATACAGAGAACCTATCGATATTTCAAAGATAGTTTCCTGTTTTTTCTTTACGATCTCTTGCCACGAGTTCATGCGGTTTAAAAAAAGATTATCCATGTAGCGGTTGTTTAGAAAAACTCCCCGACCCCTCATTTAATTAGAAGCAGTTTCTGAAAGAATGTCATACCAGTTTAAATTCTTCATGAGAATTTTGGGTTGTAGACTTTTTGCCGTGCCCTTGCCATGGCTTTGAGCACATCCACGTGAACATCCACATAATCATAAACCCGGGCTTTTTCTTTACCCGGCGCAGGACGTAAAACACGCCCCAGGTATTGCAATACCCGGCCGCTGAATTTGATGGGGGTTACCAGAAACAGCGGCGACAGATCACTTCGGTCAAAGCCTTCCCCGATCAACTGTCCGGTTGCGATCAACACCCTAACATCTCCCTGATTCAGACGATCCAGCACCGCCTGTCTCTCAGAAGCACTGAGATCACCAATCAAGAGACCGGCGGAAATCTTATACCGATATCGTAAAATAGACTGCAATATCTCACAGTGTTTTTTTCGATCTGAAAGCACCAGACAGATCCCCTGGTTATACTCGACTTCCGCAGCGATATCCGATGCAATGAGGCGGTTTCGCTGGTCGTCCTGGCTCAGTTCCGACATCATTTTGCTGAACTCGTTCACCGGGTCGTAATAGGGTTTGAATTCCGTCTCCCGAATAATGACCTCGGCAGCTAAAACATCGCCGCTTTGAACCAGGCGGTCCTGATCGATCTTGTGGTGAACGTCTCCCAAGTGCCAGAAGATGAGCCTGGACAGATTGTCCCGGCGATACGGTGTTGCCGAAAGCCCCAGCATATACCTGGAATCGAATTCGGTTACTGCTTCGGTAAATGTTCTGCTGGGGCACCGGTGGCATTCATCCACCACCAGAAAACCGATCTCTTTTGAAACGTCTTCAGCACATTTGTACAGGGTCTGAACCAGGGCCACGGTCATTTCCCTACCCATATTGATTTTGCCGCCGCCGATAAACCCTACCGCATCCTTGGGAATCCCTAAAAACTGTTCGATGCGCTCCATCCACTGAAAAGCCAGATCCTTGGTGTGTACCACAATCAGGGCCGGCTGATTTCGCCGGGCAACGATAAAAAGAGCCATCACGGTTTTTCCGCTGCCGGTGGGGGCGCTCAGGGTCCCGAAGTCTTTTGACATCATGGCGTTGACAGCCTTTTGCTGAAACGGCTTTAACTGCCCCTCAAAATGAAAATCCATTGACTTGAAGGTCCGGCGTTGATCATCGATGTCGTATTCTACACCTTCCCGCCTGCATAGCAGCAAGAGGTGCCGCATGTATCCCCTGGGGATCCACAGACCGCCCCCTCGAATTTTGTCATAAAATTTGAGCATTTTTGGGGTGCCCCGATTCCACCGTCCCATGCGTTCGTTTTCCATCCATTTGGGGTTGGGAAACGTGAGGGTCTTCATTAGTTTTTGTTGGATCTCCGAAGGGATGTCGGAAAGCCTGAGGTTGTTGGTAAGGATAATTTTCAAATCATCTCTCCTTAGAGTTGACTATTGTTCCTCCGGTGAATATCATAATTTATAAGTGTTCAGGCGGTGCGCTTCCCCGTGAAACGATATTGGCGAAGTGGCTTCGTCATTTCAAAAAGTTAGCAATGAGGGAGACCGCGGCTCCCGCAAGCTTTTTTGCGGGAGAACGCGGAGGGGGCAGGAATGCTCCCGCTGCTAAGTTGTTGAAATGACCAGACACGCAGACGTCAGAGTGAAACGGGAAAGCGCACCGCCTGAACAAGTACCATAATTTTATAAGGATTGTCCAATTTCATTTATAAATGTGGAAAGCGACCATGATCAAACCGATTTATTTGGATTACAACGCGACTACACCCCATGATCCGGAAGTGATCGAGGCCATGCGGCCGTTTCTCGAAACCGAATTCGGCAACCCTTCCAGCGCTCACTGGTACGGCATCAAACCCAAACAGGCTGTGGAGACTGCTCGCAGGCAGGTTGCAGGCATTCTTAACTGTCATCCAACCGAGGTTTTCTTTACCAGCGGAGGGACGGAATCGAATAACCACGCTATCCGAGGTGTGGCTCGTCGATTCAGGAAAAAGGGAAATCATATCATCACCAGTAATTTCGAACATCCGGCGGTGCTCGAGGTCTGCCGATATCTCGAGGCTGATGGATTTGAGACCACGTATTTACCGGTCAGTGAAGACGGCCTGGTGGATCCCATGGATGTGGAAAGAGCTGTTCGGCCCACAACCATTCTGATCACCGTGATGCATGCCAACAACGAAGTCGGAACCGTTCAACCCATTGCCGAAATCAGCCGTATCGCAAAAAAACATGGCATCACCATCCACACCGACGCCGCTCAATCTTTAGGGAAAATCCCCACTGATGTAGAACAGTTGGGGGTGAATTTGCTCTCAATGGCCGGTCACAAAGTGTATGCACCCAAGGGCATCGGTGCGCTGTATGTTCACCCGCCGATAGAACCTGAGAAATTCTGCTTCGGTGCCGGTCAGGAAATGGGTTGGCGGGCCGGCACCGAAAATGTGCTGGAAATCGTCGGGCTGGGGAAAGCCTGTGAAATTGCACAGCGGAATCTGGAAAATAATATGACCCGTATGAAATTCCTGCGCGATCGGCTGCACGAGGGACTATTGGGCCGGATTTTCGACATTCGTCTTAACGGACACCTCCAAAACCGCCTTCCCAACACGCTGAATATTTCCTTCAAGGGGTTGGCAGCCAATCGCATCCTGGAAGAAATCGGCCTCGAGGTGGCCGCGTCCGCCGGAGCGGCTTGCCATGCAGATTCTGTGGAAATTTCCCATGTCCTGAGAGCCATGGGCATCCCCCTGGAATGGGCCAAGGGAACTATCCGATTCAGTGTCGGCAGGATGACCACCGAAACGGAAATCGATAAAACGATTCGAGTGGT
>JAHECI010000208.1 GCA_024641825.1 Desulfobacterales bacterium
CATAGATTCCATTTGAAAGCTTACGTTTTGCACCCAAACGTTTCACCTGTTGGGCGAGCTCCAAGCGCCCCGCCTTGTGCCTCAGGGCCCAACGCGACCCGCTTTCAAGCCCGGTTTTAAGAATAAATCCTCCCATTTTTTTCAAGAGGGAAAAGAATTATGGGTCCGGATCATAAAAACAAAAGGGCGGCCAACTCGGAAATGAGCCTTTTTTGTCCGGATCACGGCGCCCCGGATAAATCGAGATCGAGAACGTATGACCCAAACAAAATATAATCTCCGCTTCAAGGTGATGGTCATTTTCCTCACCCTGGCCCTGGTTCCGCTGGTAACCATCGGATGGGTTTCCATTAAAGCAACCGAAGAGCTGATTGTCGACATGGTTATCCGTCAGCTTCAAAATGTTGCCGTAGACAAGATTGCTCTTTTGGAGCATTGGCTTGACGAGCGCAAGGCTGATTTAACGGTGATTGCCGAAACATCCCTGCTGAAAACCATGGACCCTGAGGAGATCACGCCATATTTGGACCTGATTCGTAAAAAATACGGCGTTTATAGAGTCCTTACCGTCATTTCCGCTTCCGGTGATGTTATTACCTGCAGCCGGGAAGGAACCGGACCGATTAACAAACCAGACCCTCACATCTATACGGTCAAAGACGCTTTGTTTATGTCCGAGATTTCCCATATCCCCGAAGAAAATGAATCCACCTTTCAGATCGCCGCCCCCATTTTCAGTGACGCCGGTAAGCTTTTGGGTACGATCTACGGCAATGTGGGGACCCAAAAAATTGTTTTCTTTATCCTGAATGTGTCTTTGGGGAAAACCGGGGAATGCTATCTTGTCGATAAAGACGGGCGCTTTCTGGCCCATAAGGACCCATCACGGATTTTGACGCAGAACATCTCCCAAACCGGCAGTTTTAGAAACATTTTTCAAAAAAGAAGTGACAGGAAAGCCTATCTTGATTACCGGGGCATCGAGGTTTTTGGAACATCGTTGAATGTCGGCGGAACAGACTGGTATATTGTGGTCGAACAGGACCGTGAAGAAGCCTTCCATAGCGCCAAGAATAACAAACGCATCGTTTATCTGACAATTTTATTGGGCATTGGAAGCGCGCTGATGCTTACCTGGGTCGTCTCGTTTCATATTGTCACCCCCATCCGCAGCCTGAGTGAATATGCCGGGTTGATAGCGGATTCAAAGTTTGACCAGACCCTGGTGGGCGTGGATCGAAAAGATGAGATCGGGATGCTCTTCCGCGCGTTCAAACACATGTCCTTCAAACTTAAAGAGCGCCAAGATGATCTTGAACACAAGGTGGAGTTAAAAGAAGCCGAACTTAAAGAAACGGATATCATTTTAAGGAAAACAAAACGCATGGCCGAACGTTCCGAAAAATTTGCCGCCATGGGAAGAATGGGGGCGGCGGTTGCCCATGAGATAAGAACGCCGCTCACTTCGCTGAAGCTATTTTTAGATTCCATCGAGGATCAAGTCGAACACTCCTCCGAAGGTAAAGAGGATTTTCAAGTCGCCATGCGGCAGATTAAAAGAATTGAAGCCACCATAAACCGTTTCCTCGACTTAACAAAACCCAAAGATCTCCTCTTTTCGGAAGTGGTCATTTCAAAACTTTTAGAAGATGTTTTGTTTGTCTTCAGGCCCTTGGTCAATCGCCAGGAGTGCCGCCTGAATGTCCTTACCGATGAAAACCTTCCGGCCATTTACGGCGACAGAAAAATCCTGGCGGAAGCTCTCATCAACCTTTTGGTCAATGCCCTGGAGTCGATTTCCGATCATGGGGATATCTCCATCACATCATCGGTGGATCGTTTTAACCGCAACGGAACCCTTGTTCCCTGCATCAGAATCGACATCAGCGATACCGGCCAGGGAATCTCAGACAACCGTATCGAGAATATTTTCGAGCCTTTTTTTACCACAAAAGCCTCCGGTACCGGACTGGGCCTTCCGCTCGTTTTAAATGCGATCAAAAACCATGAAGGAATTATACGGGTAAAGAGCAAGGTTCGAAAGGGAACCACGTTTTCTTTGTTTATTCCACAGAAATCCGATAACCCATTAAATGAAAACCATGGAAAAAATACTAATCATTGATGACGACGAAGGCCTTGTCCATTTTTTAAGTCGATATTTTAAGAGAAAAGGCCACAAAGTCACGGCCTGCTTAAGCGGTCAGGAAGCGTTGGAAAAAATCACCACGGATGATTTTGATCTGATCCTGCTGGATTACAAGATGCCCGAAATCAATGGCCTCGATACCTTGTCAAAAATTAAAAGTATCAAGGTTAAAACGCCCGTAATTATCATGACCGCCTACGGCACCACGGACCTGGCAATAGAAACCATGAAGCGGGGGGCATATGATTATCTCATCAAACCCTTTGATCGCAAGGAGTTGACTCGAATTGTCGGTGAAGCCCTGCGGGCAAACCGTCAAATGAAGGAGGTCGTTCGTCTCCCCTCGGCCGCACCTTCGATCTCGACCCCCTATGACAAGGATACGCTGCAGATCATCGGCAACAGCCGCAATATGCAGGAAATATTCAAGATAATTGGCCAGGTCGCCCAGGAAAACATATCGGTGCTCATCACCGGTGAAAGCGGCACCGGAAAGGAGCTGGTGGCCAAGGCCGTCTACCACCACAGCCGCCGCAAAGACAAACCGTTTATCGCCATTAACTGCGCAGCCATTCCGGAAACCCTTTTTGAAAGTGAATTGTTCGGCCATGAACGCGGAGCCTTTACCGGGGCGGACCGCACCCATATCGGAAAAATAGAAAGATGTGACCACGGCACCCTGTTTCTGGATGAAATCGGTGAAATGTCCACGACCGTGCAGACCAAACTGCTCAGGGTTTTGCAGGAGGGCGAATTTGAGAGGGTCGGCGGAAATCAGACCCTCAAGGCCGATGTTCGCGTGATTGCCGCAACCAACAAGAATCTTGAAAAAGAAATCGAGTCCGGACGGTTTAGAAAAGACCTGTATTGGCGGTTAAAAGTCATCTCCATTGATATGCCTCCGCTGCGACATCGCCGGGAAGACATCTCCCACCTGGCCGATTATTTTCTGATGCGATTCAATGCCGAATACGACCGCCCCCTGTGCTATTTGTCCGAAGGGGCCCTGAGCAAGATCGAGGCCTACTCATGGCCGGGAAATGTGCGCGAGCTTGAAAACTGTATTCGCCGGGCCGTGCTTCTTAGCACCGGAGACGTGATCGCCGAACAAAACCTCATGATTCCCGACGCCGATGACGAACATCTTTTAAACTCTTTGACACATGAGCAGTTGATCGATCGTTTAAAAGAAAAACTCGAAGAGATCATTCCGGAAATCCTGCGCCTGTCCAAACAGGATATTCATGCCAATATCATAGAATTGGTAGAGGAAATGCTTATTCTCAAAGCCCTGCAAGCGTGCAGTGACAACCAGGTCCAGGCCGCCAAAATGCTGGGGATCAGCCGCAATACTCTCCGCCATCGCCTGAAAAAACAGCGCGATAGAGATAGCGGGGATGACAAAACCAGCGGATGAGGGCCTTTTAAACAAACGCCTAGCACCCTTGAAATATCCGGGCCCGGTTATATTGGCGCACGGTGCCGGCGGGTCAAACAGCGCCAAGCTGCTCAAAGTTTGAACAGTAGCTACGCCCTGGCGTTTATTCTTCTAAAAATAGTATGTTGAGGATTTTTATCCCTTCCTCAGCAAAAAAGTCCTGCTTTTTTTTGAACACATCTTGTTTTTTATCTTCTGCTCCACACCCCCTGGTAATTTCTAATTATTATTAATTTCAAGGTGTTATGGCAATCTCCGGAAGTTTTCACCCCCTGGCATGCGCCTTGCTAACGTTTATATTGCAATCCAACCCCTGAGCGAAAATGCCGGCGGGTCCCAATGAAGGTGAATAAACTTAAACAGGGAGATTCCCACATGAAAAACAACCAAATAACCGACCCGGATATCGGTTTTTCAACCTCCAAGGTCCTTGCCTCGAACGGCTCGCCTATGGACCAGGAAAACCTTCAGCTAACCGAAAGAATAGAAGAAATAATGATGATGTGCCCAAGGGAGAAACCCATCTACGAAGATATCAGCAGCTTCAGTATCGCTCTTTACACGCTTGGGTTTTTTGATTGTTCCGACCTGTTGTCATCTGACGACGTGGATGCCCATGGGGCCGCGGCCTTTTTGAGAGAACATTTTTCGGAGATCAAGCCGGAGGCCCTGCCCCGTGATTACCGTTTGGTGGAATCAGAGGAAAAATACCTCCTGGTCGTCGGCGATCTCCAGTTCCCGATTCATTTTGCAGTGCTTGTGGATTCCCAAAGCCCCAGCCCCTTTTTCTCCAAATTGCCGTTTTACGGCAGCGGTTTTGACAGTTTGGATGAATTGAAAAATGAATTCGTTGGGATCGATGGGATAACCCCGGAGGATTTTCATTTTTTTATCCAGAACCGGTACGGCGAAATACCATCGGCATCCAGAGGTAAAATATACGTTGTGAAAAATGATTGATGATACCAACCTGAAAACACTAAATTCTAAGGAGACAGATGAATGTCCGTAATCAACAGTGTCATAGACAAAGTAGAACGCATGGACCCCGACCAGCATGAGTTTCACCAGGCCGTTACCGAGGTTATGGAAACCTTGGAGGCCACCGTACAGCGCCATCCCGAATTCGTCAAAGCAGGAATTTATGAACGAATCGTCGAGCCGGAAAGGTCCATGATTTTCCGGGTGCCCTGGGTGGATGATAAACAGCGTGTCCAAGTAAACCGCGGCTTCCGGATACAGTTCAACAACGCCATCGGACCGTTTAAAGGCGGCCTCCGGTTTCATCCGTCGGTGAACCTGAGCATCATCAAGTTTCTGGGATTCGAGCAGATCTTCAAAAACTCTTTGACCACCCTGCCCATGGGCGGTGCCAAAGGCGGATCCGACTTCGATCCCAAAGGAAAAACAGACGGCGAAATCATGCGGTTCTGTCAGGCATTCATGCGCGAGCTCTTCCGCCACATCGGCCCGGAATGCGACGTTCCGGCAGGAGATATCGGAGTCGGTGCCCGTGAAATAGGCTTTTTGTACGGCTATTATAAAAAAATTAAAAATGAACACACCGGCGTCTTGACCGGCAAAGGCCTTGAATACGGCGGCAGCCTGATTCGCCCTGAAGCCACAGGATACGGCACGGTATACTTTGCCGCCGAAATGCTGGCGACCCGGGGGATGGATTTCAAAGACAAACGGGTGGCGGTGAGCGGCGCCGGCAACGTGGCGCAGTTCGCCATTGAAAAGGTCAACCAGATGGGCGGACGGGTCATATCGATCTGTGATTCCAGTGCCACCGTAATTGATGAACAAGGCATCGACGACGACAAATGCTGTTATATACAGGAGCTGAAAAACGTCCGCCGGGGACGGGTCAGTGAATATTCCGACAAGTACCAGACCGTATGTTTTGAAGACAAAAACGTGTGGGACGTCATCAGGGAACAGGGCATAAAAGTGGATATCGCCCTGCCCTGTGCCACCCAAAACGAAATTGATGAAGCCAATGCCGAAGCGCTGGTCAAGAACGGCTGTGTGTGTGTCGCCGAAGGTGCCAACATGCCGTCTTCACCGGAAGCCGTCCATGTTTTCCATAACAACAAGATCCTTTATGGTCCGGGCAAGGCCGCCAATGCCGGCGGCGTCGCCACATCCGGCCTCGAAATGAGCCAGAACAGCTCGAAACTCTCCTGGAGCCGTGAAAAAGTGGACAAAAGACTCTTGAACATTATGAAGGGCATCCACAAATCATGCCTGGAGGCTGCGGAAGCCTATGGTATGCCGGGGGATTACGTCGCGGGCGCCAATATCGCCGGGTTCGTGAAGGTCGCCAGGGCCATGCTCGCTTATGGGGTTGTTTAACCCGAATATTTTCCAATGCAATTTTTCAAAAAACCTGTCCGCCTTCGCCCGCCTTCGGCGGGCTGCGGCGGGCTGCTCCCTTGAGTTTTTTGCAAACCAACGCCCTCAGACTCTTGCCATCTCCGGCTCGGACTCCGACAGGTAGCAAATCACCGTTTG
>JAHECI010000209.1 GCA_024641825.1 Desulfobacterales bacterium
TCCGGTTTTTAGACCATTTAGCCAATCAAAGCAAATCGGTACCATAAACATATAAAGGAGAAAAAAACATGATCAAGATACCAGCAAAGGTACTCTTAGTCGATGATGAAGAAGATTTCGTGGAAATGCTTTCATTGAGGTTAAAGGAATTGGGGGAGAAGGTCTCTGTTGCTTACAGCGGCCAGGAAGGACTCGATACATTAGAAAATACCCATATTGATGTGGTTATTTTAGATATCAAGATGCCCGGGATGGATGGTATCCAGACTTTAAGAGAAATAAAGAAACGATTTCCCCTGGTAGAAGTCATCATGCTTACGGGACATGGAAGTACCGAAACTGCCGTTGAGGGCATGAAGTTAGGGGCTTTTGATTATCTTTTGAAGCCGGCGGATTTCAGTGATCTTTCCACCAAGCTGGAAGGCGCGCGGAAGAGAAAAGACGAGCAGCAAGAAAGGATTCGAAAAGCGGAAGCCAAGCTTCTTGCCAGAAAAAGCGGTGGTTTTTTCTCCGACCGGTTTGTTTAAAATTAAATCCAAATTTCGCATTTCTGGTTAACAGATACAACAGGCAATCTAGAAGCTATCTCAAAATAATCTTTTAGCCCAATCTCAGCGTTGGAGCCTTGTTTTAAGTCCTCGACATACTTGAAGTATGCCTGTCGAAGATCCCGCTCAACAGACGGGGCGGGTTAAAACTCGGCTCCGCCTTTTTATCCCGCTGGGTTTTAGCGGGGGATCTTGAACCAAAATCTTTATTTTGAGATGGCGTCTATGGATCCGATTTTTAAAGGGATCACTTTCAGCGATTAAAGCCAAACTTGGAGCGCCAATTATAAAATAGAAAAAACCGAGGCCCCAAAGGCCAGATTTTTATTTGCCCCATATGGATGCTGACGGCGCTATATTCATAACGTGATGGAGTCGTTGGAGAACTGTCCACGACTCCATCATGGTCTTGCTCAACCTCTCAACAATATCTCCATTGAATTGCCATCATCACCGGTTATTTCTTTACCGGCAGGCCCCAAAAACCAAATTTTAAGTCGTCGAATAAAAGTGAACCCGGTTTCAAGAACACCGAACATCTTTACCGGTCCACGTTGTTTTGATTTTTTTACAAGGTGTAAATAAACCTGACAGACATTTCTTTCCCTCAAATTCCCGGAAATTTTCTATTTGTTAAAACCTCGCTATCTTTAGGGGTTTAGGCCGAGATTTTTCTTTCCTTTTTTTGGCACATTCATTGCTTTTATTGTCGTATGCCTTAACTCGAATTTCTCATGAAATCCGGTTGTAAAAGAATTTTTGGAGACCATAGGCGGTCGTATCGATGTGGAGAGCAGGCCGGGTAAGGGAACCACCGTTACAGTTTTTTTGCCCACCACCTCGCCTCAAGGATAACACATGAAGTCGAATCATTTTTCAACCATAAGAAAAATTCTTTTTAACTGTATGATCTTCGTCCCCTTGATCCCCTTTATCCTGGTTTTGGGCACCGGCTATTATTACTTCAAAACGTCAATAGAGAGCACCACAATAGCAAGTATGAAAAGAATTGTGGAGGATCACCGGAATATGATTGAGTCCTTTCTCGAAGAACGGAAACACGATTTAGATTTTATTCTGTATTCCTATACGTTCGAAGATCTCAGTCAATCTAAAACCCTGGACACCGTTTTTGACCACTTACAAAGAGAATCCCAGGCATTTGTTGACCTGGGGGTCTTCAACGAAGACGGATTCCATGTCGCTTATCACGGAACTTACAGTTTAAAGGGCAAAGTTTATATAGATGAAAACTGGTTCAAGGAAGTGATGAAACACGGGTATTACATCAGTGACATTTTTTTAGGTTACCGACACGTCCCACATTTCATTATTGCTGTCGCCAAGGAGGAAGCAGGTAAGAAGTGGGTGATTCGCACAACCATCGATACGATAACATTTAATAATATTGTCAAAGGTATCCGAATCGGAAAAACAGGAGAGGCTTATATTCTCAATGCAAACGGACTGCTACAGACAGAGCCTCGATCCGGCGGTAACTTGATGGATAAATGTACGGACAATATTAAATATCCGTTATCCCCTACCCACATCGAGACCTTCATCAATGCGGATGTAAAAGGAGAAAAATATCTGTACACTACCACCTGGCTCCAAAACAAAAAATGGCTGCTGGTGGTCCGTCAGGAAAAATCAGATGCGTTCAGTGCACTGACCTCGGCTGTTTATCTGGTTATTCTCATCACCGTTATCGGCGGGGCGGTTATTCTTGCCGTTGCGTTTTACCTCACGAACCACATTGTCGGCCGGATGGAAAAAATGGATGTGGAAAAGGAGCAGTTGAGCCAGCAACTCATCGGCGCGAGCCGGCTTGCAGAGTTGGGCGAAATGTCGGCGGGTTTTGCCCACGAAATTAACAATCCCCTTCAGATCATCAAGAACGAGCAATCTCTCATGGAAATGATATTGTCTGACCTGAAAGAAAGCGGCCAGATAAAGGGATCGGAGTTTTTGACAGAGTTCGAGGATTCCATGAATCAGATCCAACTTCAGATTTCCCGTTGTGCCAAGATTACCCAGGCGATTTTAAAATTCGGCAGGCAGGACGAGCCCAAACCCCAAGATATAGACCTTCGAAATTTCATTCCGGAAGTGATCGGTATGGTGGCTAAAAAGGCGAATGTTCACGGGATTTCCATCGAACAAAATCTCGATGAAAATACGCGTCCGATTCATGGAGATCCGACACAATTGCAGCAGGTTTTCCTGAATCTGTTTAATAATGCAATGGATGCAATTCTTGAACAGCATGGAACTTCAGGGGGAAAGCTGGTGGTCAACACCGAACCCAGGGAAAACAAGACCGTGGGCATCGTGATCAAAGACAATGGCGCCGGGATCAGTCCTGAGAATTTAAATAAAATATTTTCCCCGTTTTTTACGACAAAATCGGTTGGCAAAGGAACCGGGTTGGGCCTTTCGGTGTGCTACGGGATTGTTGACAATATGCACGGTACACTGGAGGTCAGTAGCGAGGTGGGGGTCGGAACGACATTTTCCATCCACCTGCCGGCCGTGGAGTAAGGTATGGAAAGAATGAGACTGCTATTGGTCGACGATGATCAGAAATTTTTATCAATCACCAAAAAAAGTTTGGAAAAGCGGGGTCACATTGTCCAAACCACATCAAAGGGGACTGAAGTTTTTGAAAAACTTCAGGCACAAAACATTCATGTGGTTGTCCTGGATGTTAAAATGTCCGGGATGTCCGGCGTTGAAATTTTAAAGGAGATCAAAAAAAGCTCCCCACTGGCTCAGGTGATCATGCTTACCGGACACGGAAGTGTGTGTGGGGCTGCGGAGAGTCTAAAATTTGGCGCTATAGATTACTTAATTAAGCCCGTAAGCATCGCAGAACTTCTCCAAAAAGCCAAAGAGGCTTTTAAGAAAAGACAGTGTTTGGAACAAAAGATTCGTGACATCCAGATCAGAGTATTGGAATGCCAATTTAACTGAGTGGATTCCAATTTTAACGATTTTATAAATCGATGTTTGGTCGTTTGCCCAGATTAAAGGGAGAAAATCATGGAAAAAATGAGAATGATGCTGGTGGACGATGAGGAACGTTTTTTGGCCACCACCCAAAAGTTGCTTGTAAAAAAAGGGTACGATGTCGTGACCGCCTCAGAAGGGGTCGAGGCGTTGGAAAAAATCCGGGTTCATAACATCCATGTGGTGATTCTTGATGTCAAAATGCCCGGCATGGACGGCAATGCCACCTTAAAGGAGATCAAAAGGCAATTTCCTTTGGTTGAGGTGATCATGCTGACCGGACATGCAACCATGGAATCGGCAATAGACGGTTTAAAGTCAGGGGCTTTCGATTATTTAATGAAACCCGTGGATATTGATATCATTATCCAAAAGGCAGAGGAATCCTTTGAGAAAAGGCAGGGGCAAGAAGAAAAAATTCGTGTGGCCCAGATGCGAAAGGTCATGAAATCTCCAAGTGAAATTATCCGAGAAACATAGGATCTTTGGGACAGGGCAAATACAAAGATCAAACGATTTCATTTTTTAAAACGAGATCTAACATGATGAAAAAATATTACGGTTTAAGGAGGTCATATGGTAGCTCACGCAACGACTGTTACAAGTCCGCCAGGTTTTTGGAAAAATAAACCGGGTTATAAACCGATGTTATTTGTTATTGCAGCCATCGTCTTTGCTACTCTGGTCATTATTCCGCCACCGCAGAGTATGATCGATATGGTGACAAAAATCAGCCCGCCGGGATATAAACTGGAAAAGGGGTGTACGAATATTGTTGACACGGTTAACAAGAAGTTAAGGCCCAAGGCCGTTGCGGCATCCGAGCAGGGGAAGCAGGTTTCATCAAGAGATAAGGAACATTCCCTTATGAATGCTGAAGAAGTGGCCAGGATAGCCAAGGTGATGATTGGCATATTGTTGCTGGCCGCCTTTTTATGGGGCACGGAAGCCCTGCCCCTTGGCGCCACGGACATTCTGGTGGGGGTCTTGATTTATCTTTTTGCTATTCTGCCGATCAATGAAATTTCCAGAGCCTATATGAAGGACGCTGTCTTTTTCATTTTCGGCATCCTGGCGGTTGCCGTGGGCGTTGCCAAGACCGGCCTGGACAAACGGATCGGTCTCATACTTCTCAGCCGAATTAAAAGCGCCAAAGGCTTTGCCTTTATCTTTTTCCCGATGCTGGCCATATCCGCCGGGTTTTTATCCGAACACGCCCTGGTGGCGCTTTTGATCCCTGTACTTATGGGAGTTTATAAGGTGACCTGCAAGATGCACGGCGTTAAAAAAGACCGGGCCCTGGCCATTTTCCTTTTACTTGGCGTCTGTTTTGCGGCCAATCACGGCGGCCCGGGTTCTCCGGCGGCCGGGGGCCGTAACGCCATCATGGTGGGCTACTTTATGGAATATGGTATGCCGATTACGTTTTTGCAGTGGATGAAATACGGCCTCCCGTTTGTTCCGTTGATGGCAGTGGTCATCGGTGCCTACATGTATATTCGCTTTAAACCTAAATTCAAGGTGCCGGATGTCAATCCCAGCGAAGTGGTTAAAGCTGAAGTGGCGAACATGCCTAAATTCGGAGGCAAAGAGGCGATGATGGGGGTAATTTTGGTCCTTTTAATCATCGGCTGGATTGTTTTGGGCGAAGAAGCCGGTCTCGGCGGTCCGACCCTTTATGCAGTGGCGGCCATGTTTTTATGTCGGATTATCGACTGGGACGATATCCAGACAGGCGTTGCTTTTGACGTGGTCGGCCTGTATGCCGCCGCATGTGCCATGGGCGTGGGCCTGAAATTTACCGGCGGCGCCCTCTGGCTGGCCCAAACCTTTGTCGGTTTTTTGCCGGATTTTATGACCCGAGGTGACGGATTGGTTATGGGTGTCAGCCTGCTCACCGGAATCATGACCAATTTTATGAGTGACGGTGCTACGGTTGCCGCCTTGGGCCCCATCGTTCTCCCCATGGCAACCCTTGCCCACGTGAATGTCTGGAAGGTGGGGCTGATTACCGCCTTTTCTTCCTCGTTTGCAAATTTTTTGGTGGTGGGAACTCCCAACAATGCCATTGCATTTGGTATGGGACGGGATCCTGAAACCGGTGAAAGACTCCTGGATGTCATGGACTTTGTTAAATACGGTCTGCCGATAACCATTCTGGCGTGGCTTGTTCTCTGGGGTTGGGCGGTATTCGGGTACTGGAAGTTTTTATCCTGGTAGGACCCAGTTAGATAGGGTGCGCTCCGCAATTGGAATACTGAAATATTGGCGTTATGGCCCCGGTGAAATAGAAAAAAGTTTCACTGGGTAAAAATGATGGGTTTAAAGGAATTTTGTATAATTAAAAAAGGTTGTCTTCCACTTTTATACCCATTATTCTATTCTTTCATCACGCCAAAATTCCATTCGGGTCATCCCCCTTTTTAAAGGGTGATCAAGGAAGACTTTTATGGGGCTCTATAGACGAAAACCGATATATATTAAACTTCACAGGATAATTGTACTGATCATCCTGTGTGTTTCCATTG
>JAHECI010000210.1 GCA_024641825.1 Desulfobacterales bacterium
AAGGTCGGTAAAGAGTTAAAGGAGATGGTGGACAAACCATAATAACGGGCGGTTAACTCAGCGGGAGAGTGCTACCTTCACACGGTAGAAGTCACTGGTTCAAATCCAGTACCGCCTACCAATGAAATCAAGAGGTTAGGGGTTATGCCCTAACCTTTTTTTTGTTGTTTGTGACCGAAATGTGAGCCGTTTAAAATTCGA
The DNA here is from genome assembly GCA_024641825.1 of Desulfobacterales bacterium. Classification (GTDB taxonomy): domain Bacteria; phylum Desulfobacterota; class Desulfobacteria; order Desulfobacterales; family UBA11574; genus JAAXQD01. The sequence continues at coordinate 202 of JAHECI010000210.1, forward strand.
TTGAAGAATTACGTTGGATCCTTGATTCTAGCGATAAACCATGGGTTCAGGAGATTTTTCTTATTGTATCGCAGGGGTTCATCCATCTCATAGTTCAGGACGCTCCCCTGTGCCTGTTCCACAATAACCTGACCGGCAGCCGTATCCCACTCCATGGTGGGTCCCAGCCTCGGATAAATATCTGCCCGCCCTTCAGCCACCAGGCACAGCTTTAAAGAACTGCCGGCAGATATGAACTCCACCTGTTCATATTCCTTTCGCATGGTTTCAATAAAAGCTTCGAGATCCTTTGTGGCATGGGAACGACTGCCCACAATGGTTATTTGTGAATCTTTTTTTTCAAAACGATGTTTATCATCCGGAAGTTTAATGGACCCCGCCAGGATCTTCTCCAAAAGACCGGCGGCATCATTTTTTACGGGCGTGTTGGTGCCTGGCGCTAAAATGTCACTGTTATCCATCCGGTATGCGCCCAGGCCCTGGCAGGCAAAATATAAAATATCCTTCACCGGAACATAAATCACCCCGAGAATCGGTCTGGTTTGATGTATCTGGGCGATATTCACCGTAAATTCATCATTTTTTTTAATAAACTCCTTGGTACCGTCCAAAGGATCGGCCATCCAGAAATATTCCCACCGGCGTCTTTCCTGATAAGAGATGCTTCTCCCTTCCTCACTTAATATCGGAAGGCCCTCGCCGGACACGTCTGATAGATGTGACACAATGATGCTGTGGGAGCGGCGATCCGCCAGGGTGAGTGGCGAATGATCGTCTTTATAGGAGATGTCAAAATCCTGACCATATACATCGAGAATCGCCCTGCCGGCGTCCTTTGCAGCCAATAATGCCACCACCAAGTGATACGTTAATTGATTCATGGTAATCTTAGTTAGTGTCCATCCATAAGTTTAAAAAGAGTACAGTGGGTGACCTATAAGCTGTTTCAAAACCTCCCATTCGTTGGCTTGAGCCTTTTGTAAACCGCTTGGCTCGCTGTTCTAAATCTGAAGAAATCGGGCTTACGCCCTAAAACCAATACAAATTTTACGCACCGCATCGCTATGCGCTTTTCGACAAAAGGCTCAAAAATCATTCACCGGAAGGTTTTGAAATGGCTTCTATTCATATGTATCCTTTCTCTCCCAGCAGGAGCAGAATTTCCTGTGCAGCCTCATCCGGTGCCAGATCGGTGGTGTCGATTCTCAGTTCCGGTGACCCTGGAATTTCATAGGGGTCATCGACGCCGGTAAATCCCTTGATCAAACCCGCCCGAGCCTTGGCATACATCCCTTTACGATCTCTTTTTTCACATACTTCCAGAGGCGTGGATACGTGAATCTCGAAGAACCCGCCGTAGGTTTCGATGTTGTTCCTGATTTCCAATCGAGTGGCATTATAGGGTGCAATGGGCGCACAAATGGCGATGCCTCGATTTTTGGTGATTTCACTGGAAACAAAACCGATGCGTCGAACATTGATATCTCTGTGTTCTTTTGAGAAACTCAGCTGGCTCGAAAGATTCCGCCGCACAATATCGCCGTCCAGCAGCGTAACCGGTCGATCGCCGATTTCCAAAAATCGGGCATACAGTATCTTGGCAATGGTCGATTTCCCGGCACCTGAAAGGCCGGTCAGAAATACTGTAAAACCCTGTTTGTCAGGAGACGGATATGCTTTTTTCAATTCCGCCTCAACCTCGGGAAACGTCGCCCATTCCGGGATACTGCGCCCTGTTCTGATCCGTTCTCGAATATCTGAACTCGAAAAAGAAATATATTGTACGCCCTCGGGAATCTGATCTGCAGAACGGTATTCATCTTCAAAAGGCAAATAGACCAGCTCTTCAAAGGGTATAATGCTCATATCGATTTCTTCGCAATTCGCTTCAGTCATTCTATGGGCCGCATCGCTCGGGTAGAAAAAATTTCCATCAGGATCTTTTCCCGGGCTTGCGTGATCTCTTCCGATGATAAAATGGGTGCAGCCGTAGTTTTTAGCAACGATGGCATGTAAAAGGGCATCTTTGGGTCCGGCAAGGCGCATGGAAAGGGGCAGCAGATTCAGGACAAAGGAATCCGGCGGGTAGTGCCGGGTCACCGCCCGATAACACCGAACCCTTGTGTAGTGGTCAAAATCGCCGGGTTTTGTCATGCCGGTAACAGGAAGCAGCAGTAGATTGGCCTTGGCATGACGCATGGCCCGGACCGTCATTTCAAACTGGGGGCGCTGGATAGGATTTCGGGTCTGGAATCCCACCACCCGACGCCATCCGAGCTTATGATAAATATTCCGGATCTCCTGGGGCGTCATACGAAGCTGTTTAAAATCAAAATGCAGCGGAAGACTTAGAACCTCGAGTTTGCCCCCGATGTAATAATCCCCCTCGGTATTGGACAGATACCGAACTCCCTGGTGGGCCGTATCGGTGGTACCGTATACCAGATTTGCTTCTTTCTCCCGATCCACAGACCACATATCCTCGATGTGCATAATGGCCAGCAAAAATCCTTCGTGATCCCTTAAGGTAACCGACTGGCCGGCTTCCAGGGTTTGGGCTTTTGTTTCGGAAATACTTAAGCATATGGGTATGGGCCACAGGACACCATTTTGAAGACGCATCCGGTCGAGGACGGATTCGTAGTCCGCCCGGGTCATAAAACCGTCAAGGGGCGAAAAGGCGCCGTTGGTCAGAAGTTCGAGATCACAAAGCTGACGATCATTCAGGGTAATGTCCGGCAGATCCAGGGCGATGTCCTTGAGCATCGCAGCCCGCTCTTCATCCACCTTAAGATTGATTAATGAGCCCCCGTGGGGTTCAGCCTCCAAAACACTTTTCATTCAACAGCCTCCGATCACTGCTTGCGGATGGTGGCAATCATGCCCAAAGCAAGCCCAAACATAATTGAAATCATCTGTAAGACAACCCGTTTATTTCCCAGTTATTTTTGGGAAATACTCTCATATCCCATTGTTTTCATATGATAATTAATTGTTTCAATATCAAAATTCTAATCAAACCGGAACATATTGTCAAGCAAAATGCCTTCCCAATTAAATGTAACGTCTATTTCATAAAGGGACCCTCTCAACTTTAGCTAAATTCGTGTCCATCCACGAATCTTTGAGGCACAATAGCGTTTCTAATTCCGGAATGTTCAATGGTCACGGTGTGTTTCCAATTCATAAATGAGATGTTTTTTCGATGAGCAAGGCCGCCCCAGTTAAATATGCTTCGCATTTCACGGGGCAGGCACAAGGGTTTTCGCCCGAGGCGCACGCCTGTACGTCGAGGGCGGAAACCCGCGGAGAACGCGGATCCGGGCAAAAAGGGCCATTTATGGATGGAAACTAATTTGGATTTGACATTACTGGACGTATCATTCTAAATTATTTTTACTGGAATACCGGGAGCCAAACCCAATGCTTTTTTGCAAAAACCGGACGATGAACGTCTTTACGCCAACATATTTAGAAGCCGTTTCAAAATCTTCCGGTGAGTGATTTTTGAGTCTTTTGTCGAAAAGCGCTTAGCGATGCGGCGCGTAAAATTTGTAGCTGTCTGATGGCGTTAGCCCGAGTTCTACAAATTTAGCACAGCGAGCCAAGCGGTTTACAAAAGGCTCAAGCCAACGAATGGGAGGTTTTGAAATGGCTTATAGCAAAGATCAAGGAGGGAAAATGAAGGTTGTTGCCTTTAATGGAAGCGCTAGAAAAAATGGAAATACAGCGATACTCGTAAACCATGTGTTTCGGGAGCTTGAAAAAGAAGGAATAGAAACTGAACTGATACAGCTTGCCGGCAAGGAAATACGCGGATGTATCGCCTGCAATAAGTGCTTTGAAAATAAAGATCAACGATGTTCAGTGACCCATGATGTATTAAATTCGTGTATTGAAAAAATGATCGACGCCGACGGTATCATCCTTGCGTCTCCCACATATTTCGCGAACATTTCCACGGAGCTTAAAGCCCTCATCGACCGATCCGGAATGACCAGCATCGCCAATGAAGGAATGTTTAAACGCAAAGTCGGTGCGGCCGTCGTTGCCGTTCGCCGGGGCGGAAGCATTCATGCATTCAACGCCATTAACCATTTCTTTTTCATCGGCCAGATGGTTGTTCCGGGTTCCACTTATTGGAACATGGGTTTTGGCTTGGACAAGGGCGATGTGGAAAAAGATGAAGAAGGTCTCCTTACCATGAAAGCCCTCGGCGAGAATATGGCGTGGCTGTTGAAGAAAATTCACGGTTAGTCGGTTTGCATCCAAACGAGGACGACAACCGGCGCTTTTACGAAGGTGCAGCCGATGTGCCCTTGGCGCTTAATGCCATCAGCATTTCTTCTCTCTCCGCTCTTACTTGATCTTTGATCCCTTTGACATGGCCGCGCCCCAAACCCTTTACCTCGCATCCCAGTTCGAAATAGCGTTTGATTTTAGCGTCATTCAGTATCCCGAAACAGTCGATTACCGCCAGGGGGGTGCCGGCGGTCTCCACCACGGTATCGGGGTCAAGGTCTAAATAATGCTGGTGTCTGACTGCAAAGATAACTGCGTCGGTACCGGATAATGCTTGGTTTAAATCTTGCTCAACACGCAGATCGGCAAGCTTGTCCTGGTTGCGAAAAAATCTTTTCAAGCCATGCGTTGGAGAAGGATACTCATCCTGTTTTTCAAATTCCCACCAGTGTTGAACGTAGGGGTCGTGCACCCTGAGTTCGGCGCCCATTTCGGTGAGTCTACGCACGATCAATTCAGATCCGCTGTATCGCGTGTCTCCCACATCCTCGCGATAAGATGCTCCGAGAAGCAAAATCTCGGCGGCCGCCAGGGGACGGCTCATGTTGCGGAGTGCATCGCGGGTAAGTTGGGCCACGTGCAATGCCCTTGTGTCGTTGATATCGATGGCAAGGGGGGTAATTTTGAAAATGTCGTCTTCAAACCCGTGGATGTGTCGGTAGGCCCAAACTCCCAGGCCGCCGTCTTTGGGCAGGCAGTAGCCGCCGATGCCGGGCCCTGGAAAAATAATGTTGCTGTGGGTGGGTCGGACCTTGATGGCCTCGAGAACTTTGATAAGGTCCACACCATTTCTTTCGGAAAACAGACTCCACTCGTCGAGGAAGGCCAGAATCGTCGCCCGGAAGCTATTTTCCACAATTTTGGCCGTTTCCGACTCGATGGGCCGACTTAATACCGTAAGCGGATATGCGTCCGTATTAATCACCTCCTCGAGAAATTTTACGACCCGGCGGGTAGCCTTCTCGTTGATTCCACTACAGACCCTCCAAAAATCGCGGATGCTGGCAACGTAATTTTTGCCAGGCATCACTCTTTCAAAACTGTGGGCCAACAAAGGATCATCTTCGATACCACGCTTGCGAAATACTTTCTTCATAATCGGATACGCCACCTGCTCGGTGGTCCCGGGTGCCACGGTCGTCTCAATCAGCACGAGTGTGTCCGGAGAGATATGTTCCGCGATGATCTCCAATGATTTTTCCAATGCGGCCATATCCGCCTGTCCGTTCCTAACATCACCCAAAGACGCCTTCAGATAATCACACTGAACATCTACAACCACGATATCCGCGAGTTTTAGGGCATCGTATGTGAACGTGGCGGTAAGGGTTTTTTTCTCATTAACACAACGGTGGATCATCGGCACCACCTCGGGGTCCTCGGCTTGAACAGGCGGCAACCCTCTATTCAATAAAGGGATCTTCCAGTAGCTGCGGACACTCGGCCGTTGCATCCCAATGACAAATTTGTAGGGTTTACCATCTTTATCTTCCGTATCCGCAACCACTGCAGCCATTACAGCACCTACAAACCCTACGCCCATGACCACCACAATCTCCCGCCCCTGGTTCCGCTGGTCTCTG
>JAHECI010000211.1 GCA_024641825.1 Desulfobacterales bacterium
CCTTACAGGAGCAGCGTACATAATGCCGCCGTTGCTCCACAGGGCATTCAAACCGCGTTCAAGACCAAGGGGTGTGTTGACACCCACATTACGTTCGAAAATTTCGCCGTAATTCCCCACCAGTTTGACGATGTTATATGCCCATTTTTCATCCAGTCCCAGTGCTTTACCCATACCCGGAGTCACACCCAAAAAGCGCTGTATCTCAGGATCTTTGGTTTTGAGCATCTCATCGACATTTTTGGATGTAATGCCGAATTCCTCGGCCTGGATCAGGGCCATAACCGTCCAGTTGACAATGTCAAACCACTGGTCGTCGCCATGGCGAACCACCGGCGCCAGAGGTTCTTTGGAAATAATTTCAGGGAGCAGGACGTAGTCTTTGGGGTTGGGGGCTACAGACCTGTGTGCCGCCAATTGGGAGGCATCGGAGGTCAGAACGTCACAACGACCGGCAAAAAATGCCTTGGAAAGTTCAGAGGTCTGCTCGATGACCACCGGCTTCCACTTCAGCCCATTTTTTCGGAAAAAGTCCGCGACATTCATTTCAGTGGTGGTTCCCGGCAGAACACATACCGTGGCGCCACCCAGTTCCTTTGCGCTCTTTATACCCAGCTTTTTGGAGGTCAAAAAACCCTGCCCATCATAATAATTGACATGGGTAAAATTAAGACCGTTTGTGGTCTCACGGGTCAGGGTCTGGGTGGTATTCCGGCACAATACATCAATCTCTTTGGACTGAAGGGCGGGCAGGCGCTGAACGGCGGTCAGCGGAACAAATTTCACTTTGTTAGCATCACCGAACACCGCGGCTGCAACGGCCCTGGCCGTATCCACATCCAGGCCTTTCCATACGCCTTTCTCATCCGGCATGCTGAAACCGAAAACGCCGCCGTTTACGCCGGCCGTGACAAATCCGTTTTTCTGGACATCCTGAAGTGTTCCTGCAACGGCCATACCGGCGGTAACCATTAGAAATGCCAATGCAACTGCTACGCATACTTTACAAAATTTCATGCTGAGTCCCTCCTTCGTGGGTCAATTGGTTGATTCAGGATTTCTTCAATACAATCCCTGTTTATTTCCATCCCCTATCCGAAATCTGAACATTGTAGCATCGCTTCACGATTCCATATAATGCCTGTTCGCAAAGCTTTTGGTTGGAAGGCGGGCGGGCGACTCCGCCGCCCCAAAAAAGGAAGTTCTGATCCCATTGAATTATATTTAATACCACAGGTATCTGTTTTTGCAAATACAAAACTTAACATGGAGGGCCTCCTACAAAATCTTTGAAGCGCCATCTGGAATACTGTTGACGACATCATCTCCTGAGTTCTTTGGCATGTATCGGTGTATTTTCAGGATAATTTCCTATATGTTAGGATATTTCCCCATGAAAATAAGCGGTTTTCCTATGGACAATTTTAATCCAGATGCAATAATTTTTTAAATAAAACCCACTTTATGTGTTTTCCAATTGAACGAAAGTTCAGGATGTTCTTCTGAACCTTAACCTTATTCAGGAAAATAGAGATTTATAGAATGCCAACAACATTTAAAGAATCAAAATTTTCAGATTATGGGTCCAAGTGGAAACCTTCAACCCATTGTTATCCCAAAAAAAACCATAACAAGCGGTATCAGGTTTACAATTTTACCCGGGCCTATCGAAGCTGGTTTATCCCTTATATAAAATCACGGATCCAACCGGATAAATTCAGACCGCTCCTTTCATTTCTTTATACGGATCTCAACTGTAATCTCGACTGCCCCTACTGTTACAGCCGGAACAAACATAAAGAAGGGATGACCTTGCAGGTGGCAAAAGATGCCGTAGATTGGCTCCAATCCGTTGGTTGCAGAGTATTGGCTTTTATGGGCGGAGAGCCTTTAATACGCAAAGATTTTCTAATAGAGTTAACCCGATATGCGGTGGGAAAAGGCTTTTTTGTGTATCTCCCCACAAACGGCATTCTTATGAACGAGGCCTTTATTGATGAAATCGGAAAAGCAGGGATATCGGTTATCAATCTTGCCGTCGATGCCGTTGATCGTCATAAAGGAATCCCCAAATATTTAAATCGTATCAAATCTCAGTTCCAATATCTGGTAACACAGCAACAGAAATACGAATACATTACCTTCTTTAATATCAACATCACCAAACACAACTTGAAAGATGTCAAAGCCCTTACGAACATTGCCCACGATCACGGCATTGCAACGGATTATCATATCAATGAACCGCCCCAGATTGAATATGAACATTTTCAGCACGGGCAGAACGGCGCATGGATTACGGAAACGGAGTTTCAGGCGGTGGATGAACTTGTCGACTGGCTGATTCAGAAAAACATAGAAGGGTATACCATGGTCAACTCGGTAGAGCACTTGAACGCCATGAAGCTTTTTATTCGTCGCCGTCTTCCGCCGTGGCCCTGTCTCGCCGGCAAATCCTCCATGATCATCCGGCTGGATGGCAGTTTTACCCCCTGCATGGAACTGTATGGAAGCGATGAAGACTGGGGGAACATATACGAAGGCCACAATTTTGACCCGAACATATTATCCCGTCTAAAGAAGAACTGCAGCCCCAATTGCCTTTCCACCTGCAACTTCCAGGTCAACCATTATTCCAGCTCCCTAACCTTTTCACTTCAGTGGCTGGCCAAACATGCCTATTCCAGCTTTTTAGGTGTTTCTTAAAACAACACGCTTGAAAAATATGCCCATGGGGTATAAATTAATTTTGTGGGTTTTGTGGCAAAATTAATTTCCGTGATTTCGCATTAAATTTTTTAAGAGGTTATTCGATGGAAAATAAAACTTTAGATCGTAAATTTTCGGGGGCCAGCCGATACATACTGGATGACGAGCTGGCTAGCATCGTCAATATTTCCATGGCGTTAGAGATGCCTCTTCTGCTCAAGGGAGAGCCGGGCACCGGAAAAACCATGCTGGCCCATGCCATTGCAGAAAGCTTGAAAATGCCCCTTATTGTACTGAATGTCAAATCGAGCATGAAGCTCGTAGAAGCCCTTTATCAGTATGACACCCTCACCCGTCTTAACGACAGCCGTTTCGGCGATTCCACACGGGATGTGAGTAAAATCGAAGATTATATCAAGATGGGCAAGATCGGCCAGGCCTTTACATCAGAAACTAGAACCGTCCTGTTGATCGATGAAATCGACAAGGCCGACACCGATTTTCAGGATGACATGCTCGACGTACTGGATCAGATGGAGTTCGATATCATCGAAATTGACAAAACCATCCCGAGCAAACACCGCCCTGTAATTATTATCACTTCCAACGCCAAAAAGGATCTGTCGGATCCATTTCTGGGCAGATGCAATTTTCATCATATTGCGTTTCCGGATTTGGAGATGATGCGGAAGGTTATCAAGGTTCATTTCCCGGATATCGACTCGAATCTCATGGAAAGCGCCGTGTCGACATTCTATACGCTGCGTAAAATTGATGCCGTTGAAAAAAAGCCGGCCACACGGGAGTTGATCAATTGGATAAGGGCCCTTAAAACCGATCCTGACTTTAACCCCAAAAAACTGGCCAAAAGAGACATCCCGTTTCTGGGCGTTCTTTTCAAAAAAAGCCAGGATTATCAAAAAGCTGTCGCGTTTACGAACCGACGCAGCCTGTTTTAACAACGCATATGTTTACCGATTTTTTCTATCAATTAAAAAATGCCGGAATTCCGGTGAGTCCCACGTCGTTTCTGACACTTCAGAAAGCACTGAATATGGGGTTGATCAACTCCATAGATACCTTTTACACCTCCGCCCGGGCAATTCTCATTAAAAGTGAGCGATATTTCGATGTTTATGACCAGTTGTTCGCCCACCGGTTTCAAGGGGCTGAAATGCCCGAATATGAAGGACTGGAACTCGACGAAGTGACACATGCATTGCTGGAAAAATGGCTGGAAGATCCTGCGTCCCTTGCCGCTGCCCTGGAAATGGCGGAATCGGACATCATCGATTTGACTCCCGAAGAACTTATCGAATATTTCAAACAGCGGCTCAAAGAGCAAAAAGGGCGGCACCGATGGGGAAGAAAATGGATCGGTACCGGTGGAACCTCACCGGTGGGCCATTCAGGATACCATCCGGAAGGAATGCGGGTGGGCGGTGTATCCCGAAACAAGTCTGCCGTCAAAGTCGCCATGGAGAGAAGATATAGGGACTATTCACGCCGTGGCCCCCTGACCCAGGACATGATGGGTGAAGCCCTCAAAAGGCTTCGCAATATGATACCGATCGGCGCCAAAGACAACCTCGATATCGATGAAACCATTTATCAGACCATGAAAAACGGAGGTGAAATAGATATCGTCTTTTCACGGCGCCTAAAAGACCGCCTCAAGGTCATCCTTGCCATCGATAACGGCGGCTGGTCCATGGATACCCACATACCGGTGGTTCAGACCCTTTTTGACTATGCCCGGGACCAGTTCAAGGATCTTAAAACCTGCTTTTTTCACAACACGGTCTACGATTTCCTATGGGAAGACCCCTCTCGGAGAAAAAAACCTTTGAAACTCGAAGATTTTATCTCCTTTGACCCGGAAACCCGCCTGATCATGGTGGGAGATGCCAGCATGGCGCCCTATGAACTCATGGCCGCAGACGGATCCATACATGTGGAGGAAAGAAGCGGAAAGCCGAGCATCGAACAGCTCAAGTTTTTGGCTCAAATCTTTCCCCATTGCGTATGGATGAATCCCGTATCTTCACGAATATGGCACCATACACAGACCATTGCCACCATTGGTCATATTTTCCCCATGTTCGAGCTGTCCCTGGACGGCCTGGAAGGCGCGGTCAACCACCTGATGGCCAAATAGTATTTCCAATGATGTCCAACCGCATCCAATCCCCCAGCGTCTTTTTCGGAATATCCTCCTTTCAAATGCTCGCCATGTTCCGGCGCGGATTGTTTTACAGCTATCTCTCCATCTATTTAAGGCACTTTTTGGGATTGAGCGTCACCGAAACAACGTTGTTCGCAACGTTTCCCATGGTCATAAACATTATTTTTCAGACGTTCGTATGGGGAGCGTTCTCGGATAAATACCAACTCCGGCGGACATTGATCATATGCGGCGAAATACTGGCGGGATTCGGCACCGTTTTGGTATGGTATTCCCACACCCTCACAACAAATCTCATCCTGGCCGGATATGTGATTATCATGGGTCTATCGATAGTGGAGATTTTCTGGTCCATGTCCAATGTCGGCTGGAGTGCATTGATATCGGACATCTATCCCCAGGAGGACCGAAATACCATCCAAGGTCGTCTGGCCAGTGTCGGTGGAATCGGCCGTATGGCCGGGGTGTGGATCGGCGGTCTGCTGTATGATGGATTAAGCCTCAGATACGAGGGATGGGGCTTTTACCAAGGCGCGCTGTTTTTTGTTGCCGCCGGGGCAATGTTTATCTCCATTGTTCCCATGCTTTGGGTCCCCGAAGGGGGCATCAAAAAAGAAATGAAAACCGCGTCCACACCGGAAATCGGCCTTTCTGAATCATCTGGAAAGGTTTTTTGGATTTTTATTGCTGCAATGGTTTTTATCAATTTCGGCAGGAATTCCATTGCCGTGATTCAGTCCCAGTACCTGGTTCTCGATTCAGGCTTTGGGGTGTCGAGCAAGGTGTTGAGCTATATCGTCAACACACAATCGGCGGCAATGATTCTGACCGGGCTCATTGCCGGTTGGATCGGAAGAAAAATCGGAAACGGAAACTCCCTGCTGTTGGGAACGGCCATGGCCATAGGGTCGCTAGTTCTGCTCGCCGTCACCGGCGACTTGGGGGTCATCTACATCAGCAACTTTTTGAGGGGATGTTCCGAAGTCATCGTTCTTGCGTCTTCGTATGCATTTGCATCCGTGCTGATCCCTCCGGAAAGACGGGCCAAACTTTTCGGCATATTCAATGCCACATATTTTCTCAGCTGGGGGATCGCCGGAACCTTCATCGCAGGGCCCATTACAGATATACTCATGGTTTACGGCGCCTCGGAAGTATTCTCCTACCAAATGGCCTTCGTGGCCG
>JAHECI010000212.1 GCA_024641825.1 Desulfobacterales bacterium
CTTTTGCATACCGGGCATTTCATTGGGGTCACCTCGCATGTTCTCGGGTTGTGTGTGGTTCCAAAACCTGCCCAAGGGCCCTTTACAAAAGGAACGAACCGACCTGTGGGCGGTTTTAAAACGGATTCTATTCTTTATGGAATTTATTAAATACAACATATTCAATAAATAGGTATTATTCCGGTTCAGTCAAGTAATTGAGGGGTCGGGGAGTTTTTATTCTAACTCCTTGAGTACCAGCGGAATGGATGATCTTTTTTAAATCGGATGCTGTTTGAGTGGCTTAGGGATCGTTAGAAAGAACCGGCGTATGTCGAAATAGTATTTTAAAGAAATTTTAAAGTTATGCAATGAGCCTATTGATATTTCAAAGATAGTTTCCTGTTCTTTCTCTACGATTCCTTGCCGCGAGTTCATGCGGTTTAAAAAAAGATCATTCATGGAGCGTCATTTCAGCGATTCCAGTTTGTCGTGATAGGCGGATGCGGTTTTGAAATCGTTCAGTGCATGGTAGCAGTGGACGATCATCTCCAGGGCCTGGGGGGAATGCTGAAATTTCAGCAGATAAGACAGGGCGATTTCAAAGGCGCCCTGATTCATGTGGGTGACCGAAAGGCACAGGTTGATCTGCTCGTTGCGGGGAAAGTGGGCGATGCCTTGGGAGAGGATTTCCACGGATTCGGGGTAGGCGTTCTGCTTTTGATAGTGTATGCCCAGCCCCAGGTACGCCCGGGGGTGGGGGTGATATTTTAACGCGGTGATGTACAATTTTTCGGCGATCCCGGCCTTGTCCGGAATGGCGTCGTTGTCGGCATAATCCCCCTGGTCGAAGGTCATCCCGAGCCTGGAGCAAAAATCGGAATGCAGGGGATAAAATTCCTTTTGGTCCACAAGGGCAATGGCGTCGACGAACCCGGGGATCCGTTCGTGGTACCGCCGCCGCAATCGTTCCCCGAACGCCCGGACATCTTCTCGGGAAAGTTTGGGGTCGGTTTCAAAATATTTGATGTCTTCGATTCTGTTCAACCAGATATCGTCGGTGACGTTGGCATTTTTTTGGTATTCCCCATAGAGTGCGGTCCCGGGAAATAACGACAGCACAAAAAAATGGATGACCAAAGGTTTGATGGTTTCGATGAGATCAAGGGTCTCTTCAATGGTTTCGGGGCTTTCTCCGGGGCAGCCGTAGATGAAATAGGCCCGGGGAAGGATGCCGTATTTCACGGTCATGGCAAAGGCTTTTTCCACTTGGGCGTTCGTAATCTTCTTGTTCAGGAAATTTCGGATTTTTTTGGAACCGCTCTCCACGCCGTAGCTGATTTGAATGCAGCCCGCCTTTCTCATCCAAAAGAGGATCTCTTCGTTCATGGTGTTGACCCGGGAGATGGCCACCCACGAGATGTCCAGTTTTTTCTCGATGATTTTTTTACAGATTTGGACCACCATTTTTTTGTTGACGCTGAAGGTGTCGTCGGAAAAATAGAAAAAAGTGATCCCTTTTTTGTAGAGGCGTTCCAGTTCGTCCACAAAATACGCCGGGCTGTGAAACCGGATCTTCGGCCCCCAGAATTTCGGGGACCCGCAGAATGTGCATTTCCCCGGGCAGCCCCGGGTCAGGGACAGGTGCTGATACTCAAAATATTTTGAAGGCACCGGCAGACTGTCCAAATCGTCGATGGGGTCCGCCGGTTCTGTCCGGACCGCACGGCCGTCTTTTCTGTAGGCAATGCCTTTGATGCGGGTGATGGGCGGTTTTTCAGGGCTTTGAATCCATTGGACGAGATTTAAAAACGGATATTCGCCTTCGCCGATGACCACAAAATCGATCTCCGGAAAATGGGTCAAGAAATGCTCCCACAAAAAGGTGGGGGCGACGCCGCCGAAAACGATTTTTACGCCCGGATCGATCTGTTTGGCAATCCGGGCGATGTCGATGCCTCCCCAGCGGTTGGCCTGGAGAATGGAAAACCCGATGACATCGGGCTTTTTCTCCCTCAAGATCCTTTCGATTTCCTGGGGGGTTTCATTGATGCGGCACCAGTTTAATATCTCTACATCGTATTGATTTTCCTTTAAGACCGCACCGATGTAATAGATGCCGATGGGCGGAACCGTCACATCTTCGGTGCGGGTTCTTTTTTCCAGCCAGTATGGATAGATGAGGAGTATTTTCATTTTTTAACGGTCGGCATCCTTGCAAAAAAATTGAATCGATTTTATAATCCGGTTTTTTATTTTAAAACAACGGGCATTTTAGATCCCGTTGAATCATTTCATGCTTTTTTCAAGTTATGAAATTTTTTGGTATAAAAAGCAAAGATTTTTCAACCCAGAGACCGTAAAAAAGAGGAGACTAAGTTATGTTTTTATCTCTGCTTCAACAGCGCAGAAGCATCCGCAGATATCTGGATAAACCGGTGGCGTCCGAGAAAATCGACCAACTCGTGGAAGCCGCGCTCCGTTCACCGTCCTCACGGGGATTCAACCCCTGGGAGTTTGTGGTGGTGACCGACAATGGTTTGCTGGAAAAACTTTCAACGGCCAAACCCCACGGTGCGTCGTTCCTAAAAAATGCACCCCTGGGAATCGTTGTCTGCGCGGACCCTGAAAAATGCGACGTGTGGGTCGAGGATGCATCCATCGCGTCCATCATCCTTCATCTGGCCGCAGAATCCCTGGGCCTGGGGAGCTGCTGGATTCAGATCCGAAAAAGAATGCACGATCAGACCCGAACCGCGGAACAGTATATCCGTGAACTTTTGAACATCCCCGAGAACTTAAATGTAGAATCCATCATTGCCGTCGGATACCCCGGGGAACAAAAGCCTTCCCATCCCAAGGACTCGCTGCAATATGAAAAAGTGCGCTACGACACTTACGGAAAGTGACGGGAAGGAACCTGTGAGTTAAGGGGATGGGTCCCCGTAATCTAGGAAAAAATTGACATAAACTTTAATCCCGTATATCAACCTTATAGTCTCGCAAATAACATGACATCATGAACATAGTGAAAACAGTCATGTAATTTATGCAACGATCGCGTCAAGCCTATCGGTTGGGATATAGAAAATTATGAAAAATAGGACATTCAAAGTCAAGCGGAACGATCCTTGTCCGTGTGGAAGCGGGCTCAAATACAAAAAGTGCTGTCTGGGAAAGGAAGCGCCCGAACCGAAAAACCTCCAGGCGGAATACGCTAAAAAATACGGGATTCGGCTCAAAGATCCGGCGCAAATTGAAGGTATCAAACGGGCCGGCCGCCTGGCGTTGAACATCCTCGATCGGGTGGTGCCTGAACTCCGGCCGGGGGTGGTCACCGACCATATCAACACCCTGGTGCACCAATGGACCCTGGAGGGCGGCGGCATCTCGGCCCCCCTGAACTATCGGGGGTTCCCGAAAAGTGTGTGTGTGTCCATCAACGAAGTGATTTGCCACGGCATCCCCGGGGAAAGGGTCCTGCAAGACGGGGATATCGTCAACGTCGACGTCACCCCCATACTCGACGGCTATTATGCCGATGTCAGCAAAACCTTTTTCGTGGGAACACCCGGCCCCAAAGCCAAAAAGATCGTCGGGGTGGCCAAAAAGAGCCTCGCCCGGGGGATGTCCATGGCCAGACCCGGAAACACCGTTGGCGATATTGGATGGGCCATTCAAGAATATGCCGAAAAACAGGGATGTTCGGTGGTGAGGGAGTTTGTGGGGCATGGTGTGGGGCTTGAATTCCATGAGCCGCCCCAGATTCCCCATTTCGGCAGAAAAGGAGAGGGCATCCGTTTGATTCCGGGGATGGTTTTTACCATTGAACCCATGATCAACCTGGGTCAAAAGGAGCTGGTGATACTCGAGGATCAGTGGACGGCGGTGACCAAAGACGGTTCCCTTTCCGCCCAGTTCGAACAAACCATTCTGATCACCGACCAGGGGTTTGAAAGCCTCACGCCGTTCGATGTGTAGCCGGTCTTTGACCCGGACCCTCCAAATCCTGATAAATTCGGGATGTCATTGTGGATCGAATAGACCATTTCCCCAAAATAATATCCCATCGCGGGGTTTGCCGCCGGCAGATTGAAAATACCATTCCTGCGTTCAAGGCGGCCAAGGATGAAAAGGTCGATATGATCGAAATGGATGTTCACGAAACCGGCGACGGCCGGTTTATCGTGGTCCATGACGGGCGTCTCGACCCGGATACGCCCCCCTGGAGAAACCTCACGTATCCCCAGGTTCGAGCCGTCACCGGCCATGACGACCGGGCGCCCTTGCTGTCGGACTGTCTTGCGGCGATCCGGCCGGTTCCCGTAAATATTGAAATCAAACATTTCCGGAGTCCGGATAATTTTTCCAAAGAACTGGCAGCATCGCCGATTTCAGAAGGGAGCGTGGTGTCCAGTTCCCATGTCAGCGTGCTGGAGGGGCTGCACCGGCGCGGCCCTGGGCTGCCCCTGATGCTGGTTGTTTCCATTTCCAGGCGGCGGACCCTGAAAGAGAATATGAGAAACGCCGCATGGTGCATTGTCCCCGGGCTGCTGCCGCGCTTTTTGGACGGGGCGGCCGTACATCATAAGCTTCTGCGAAAAAATTTCGTCAGGAGCCTCCAGCGCCGGGGCCGGCGCGTGTTTGTCTGGACCGTGGATGACCGGAAGGATATGGAGAAATTTATCTCCTGGAAAGTGGACGGCATCATTTCAAATTGTCCCCATCGCCTGAAAGCGCTCAAACACCGGTTTCAAAATTTGGAAACCGGATGAATCATGAAAATTGGAACCGAGAAAGAAACATGATCGATAGATCCTACCTTATAAAAGCCGTTCTGTTCGATTTTGACGGCACCTTGAGCAAACCCGGGGCCCTGGATTTTCCCCGTCTAAAAAAGGAGATCGGCTGCCCGTTGGATGTCCCTGTTCTGGAGTTTATCGAGGGGCTTCCCGACCCACGCCAGCAGGAAAGGTTTCTTTTGGTGCTGGAAGAGTTTGAAATGACGGCGGCCGTCCGTTCAGAGCCCAACCCCGGCGCAGAGGATTTGATCGCGTACCTTCGAGCGAGAAAGATCGGTGTGGGACTCATCACCCGAAATCGTCTTTCGTGCATCCAACGGGCCCTGGAAAATTTTGACGCCCTGGACATTTCAGACTTTGACGTGGTGATTTCCAGGGAAACACCGGTGGATATAAAGCCCAGCGGCGACGGGGTCCTCCTGGCCGCCCGAACCCTGAATGTGGAAGTTCAGCAGGTTCTCATGGTGGGGGACTACATTTTCGACATCCAGGCTGGACAGGCGGCCGGGTGCATGACCGCGCTTCTGGGCGACGGCACCACACCCGGATCCCCGAAAATCCAGAGCGACTTCAGGGCTCCGGACCTGGACGGGATCAAAGATATTATCCGATTGGGGCTGCCTCTTCCCATGGGGAAATTGCCCAACGATCTCCTTGAAAAATTCCTGGGTCGATTCAATTTCCACGACCCCTCGGTGCTGATCCAGGCCGGCGTGGGCGAAGACATCACTGCGGTGGATATCGATGAACCGGAAGTTTTGGTGATTAAATCGGATCCCATCACCTTTGCCACCGATCAGGTGGGGCACTATGCGGTCCTGGTCAACGCCAACGATATCGCTACTTCAGGGGCCACGCCCCGGTGGCTGTTGACCACCCTTTTGTTCCCACCCGGCGTTACGCCGTCAGCAATTGGGAAGGTCATGCATGAGCTCGAATCGGTGTCTCGACAGTGGAATATCTCCTTGTGCGGCGGGCACACGGAAATCACAGATGCCGTCACAAGACCCGTAATTATCGGCATGCTGGCCGGAACCGTCGCAAAGGGGGATCTTGTCGACAAACGCAACATTCAGCCCGGGGACAGCGTCCTGCTGACCAAGGCCGTTGCCGTGGAAGGGACGGCCATCATTGCCCGGGAGTTCGGTGACCGGCTGGGGGGCCTGGGAATGTCCGAACCCGAGATCGAATCCTGCAGACAGTTTCTGTCTTCCATCGGTATTTTAGCGGAAGCCAAAATCGCCGGAAGCTTCCAGGGTGTGAGCGGAATGCACGACATTACCGAGGGCGGTTT
>JAHECI010000213.1 GCA_024641825.1 Desulfobacterales bacterium
GGAGGTTTTTATGAAAATATTAAAGGTAGACCATATCGGAATAGCGGTAAACAGCATCGAAGATGGTAAAAGTTTATGGATGGATGCCCTGGGTCTTTCCTTCGAAGGAACCGAGACCGTAGAGGAGCAGAAAGTCACCACCGCCTTCTTCCCGGTGGGAGAAAGCGAAGTGGAGCTTCTGGAATCGACGGCCCCCGACGGGCCGGTTGCCAAATTCCTCGAGAAAAAAGGGGCAGGGGTGCATCATGTGGCCTTCCGTGTAGAGAATATTGAAGAAGCCCTGGCAGAGTTAAAGGAGAAAGGGATACGTCTTATTGATGAAAAACCGAGAAAAGGTGCCGGGGGCGCAAAAATTGCTTTTTTACACCCCAAAGCCACCAACGGCGTTTTGGTAGAATTGTGTGAAAGGTAATCAGCGTCTAACGATTTTTTAAAAAGTAAGAAAAGGAGAACTCCATGTCTGAACATCCTGACTTGCAGAAATGGAAAGATCTTGCCGCCAAGCAGCTCAGAGGAAGGCCCCTTGAAGATTTGAACTGGAACACCCCTGAGGGAATTACGGTGAAACCCCTCTATACCGAAGAAGATCTTAAAGGGATGGAACATGTCAACACCCTTCCGGGTTTTTCACCGTACGTAAGGGGCCCCATGGCCACCATGTATGCCGGAAGGCCCTGGACCGTCCGCCAGTATGCGGGGTTTGCCACAGCCAAAGAGTCGAATGAATTTTATCGGAAAAACGTGGCCGCCGGTCAGACCGGACTTTCGGTGGCCTTTGACCTTGCAACCCACAGAGGATATGATTCGGACCATCCCAGGGTTGTGGGGGATATCGGTAAAGCCGGGGTGGCTGTGGATTCCGTGGAGGATATGAAGATTCTCTTCGATCAGATTCCCTTGGACAAGATAACGGTTTCCATGACCATGAACGGGGCGGTTCTGCCGGTCATGGCCGGGTACATCGTTGCGGCGGAAGAACAGGGCGTAAAGCAAGCGCAGCTGGGCGGAACCATTCAGAACGACATTTTAAAGGAATATCTGACCCGAAACACCTACATCTATCCGCCTGAACCGTCCATGCGGGTCGTATCCGACATTATCGGGTACTGTTCCAAAAACATGCCCAAATACAATACGGTCAGTATCAGCGGTTATCACATGATGGAAGCCGGGGCCGACTCGGTTCTTCAGACGGCATTTACCCTTGCCGACGGGCTCGAATATGTCAAGGCCGCCCTGGCCGCGGGACTGGACATCGATGCATTTGCGCCGAGGCTTTCGTTTTTCTTTGGGGTTGGGATGAATTTTTTCATGGAAATCGCAATGTTAAGAGCTGCTCGTTTTCTGTGGCACGAAATCATGAGCCGGTTTAACCCCAAAAACTCCAAATCACTCATGTTGCGAACCCATGTCCAGACATCCGGCTGGAGCCTGACCGCCCAGGACCCGTATAACAATATCATTCGAACCACGATAGAGGCAATGGCCGCAGCGCTGGGCGGAACCCAGTCACTGCATACCAACTCCTTTGACGAGGCGGTGGGTCTTCCCACCGATTTTTCAGCCAGAATTGCCAGAAATACCCAACTGGTCATTCAGGAGGAGTCCCAAATTTGTCACGTGATCGATCCCTTGGGCGGTTCCTATTATGTTGAGGCATTGACCGACGGAATCATTAAAGCCGCCAGAAAAATTATCGAAGAAGTCGAGGAAATCGGCGGAATGGCCAAAGCCATTGAAACCGGCATGCCGAAGATGCGAATAGAAGAAGCGGCAGCCAGAAAACAGGCCCGCATTGACCAGGGGAAAGACGTCATTGTGGGAGTCAACAAATATCAAATCGAAGAAGAACCGCTGAAAAATATTCTCGAAGTATCAGAGACTGTCCGCCACGAACAGGTCGCAAGATTAAAAGAAATTAAGATAAAAAGAGATGATAATGAAGTGCGAAGGGCTCTAGAGGCGATCTCCCATGCCGCTGAATCCGGCGGGAATCTCCTGGAAGTCTGTATCCCTGCCGTACGGGCACGGGCGACTGTCGGCGAAATTTCAGATGCAATGGAAAAGGTCTTCAACCGGTTCGTGGCCACGACCCAGTGTATATCCGGAGCATATGCCGACGAATATGCCGACAGCGAAATATTTAAATCCATACGTAAGCGAACCGATGCATTTCAGGAAAAGAACGGACGGAGACCGCGGATATTGGTCACCAAGATGGGTCAGGACGGTCATGACCGGGGGATAAAGGTCATTGCTACGGCATTCGCCGATCTCGGATTTGACGTGGACATCGGCCCCATGTTCCAGACACCCGAAGAAGCCGCCCAGATGGCGGTGGAGAACGATGTGCATGTTGTGGGCGTGTCGAGCCTTGCCGCAGGGCACAAGGCCCTGGTACCCCAGCTTATCGAGTTTCTCAAGCAAAAAGGCGGTGAAGAAATTAATGTGGTGGTGGGCGGTGTCATTCCTCCGGCGGATTACGACGTCTTGTTTCAAGCCGGAGCAAAGGGTGTATTCGGACCTGGAACCGTTGTCACTGATTCGGCAAACAAGGTTTTGAATGTTCTCGAGCAATCAAAATGATATCCGATGATCCCCAATTTTATGTCCAAGGGGTTCTCAAGTGTGATCGGCGGGTGCTTGCAAAAACCATTACCTTGATTGAAAGTTCTCTTCGGGGGCATCAAGACCTGGCTCGGACGGTGATCGATCTGCTGCTTCCATACACCGGAAAGGCCATACGTTTAGGGATTACGGGGGTGCCGGGAGTGGGAAAAAGCACGTTCATCGAAAGTCTCGGCACCCTGCTGGTAAAAAAAGGGCATCGTGTGGCAGTTCTGGCCGTTGATCCAAGCAGTAAACGGAGCGGCGGAAGCGTACTTGCCGATAAAACACGTATGGAGAAGCTGGCCATCGAGGAAAATGCATTTATCCGGCCCTCGCCTTCGGGGGGAACGTTGGGGGGGGTTGCCAGAAAAACCCGGGAGACCATGATTGTATGTGAAGCTGCCGGTTTTGATGTGATGATCGTTGAAACCGTGGGTGTGGGCCAGTCTGAAACCACCGTCGCTTCCATGGTCGATTTTTTTCTGCTGCTGATGATTTCAGGTGCAGGGGATGAACTTCAAGGAATTAAAAAGGGGGTTCTTGAACTGGCGGATGCCGTTGCCGTTAACAAAGCAGATGGAGACAATGTTAACCGGGCGGAAATGGCGAGAAAACAGTATGAAACAGCGCTTCATTTTTTAGCACCTTCTTCGCCCAATTGGACACCGCCGGTGTTGACCTGCAGCGCCCTAGAAATGAACGGCATTGATATCATCTGGGGGGCCGTGTTGGACCATCATAAAAAACTTACGCTGACCGGAGAGCTCCAGGCCAACCGAAAAAAACAGGCTGTGGACTGGATGTGGTCCCTTGTAAAGGACGGCTTAAACGAGCGTTTTTTTCAAAACTCCGAAGTGAACAAGTTGCTTCCAGGAATTTTAAAGGAAGTAGAAAGTGGTGAGACTGCATCCACATTGGCGGCAGCCCGCTTGCTTTTTTTGCTTGACAATAACCCTTCTGTTTAAGATCAAAAGAGATGCTTTAATCAAAAAAAGGAGGATTGCAAAATGGCTGTAAAAATAATCATTAAACGAATTGTTCCACAAAAAAAGGCCGAAGCCTTAAAGCCGCTTCTTCAGAAACTCAGAAATCTGGCCATGCAGCAACCCGGTTACATTTCAGGGGAAACCTTCAAAAGAATCGACCGTCCCGGGGAGAGTCTGGTGGTCAGCACCTGGCAATCCATGGACAACTGGCGGGAATGGGTCCTCAGCGATGAGAGACAGGGAACCCAGGCGAAAATTGACCATCTCCTCGGAGAGAAAACCGATTATGAGATCTATATGTATGATTAAACGGCGAAATTTTGAATAAATCCATAGTTTGCCGGCAGACTTTAATATGAAAACGGCAGACCATTGCAATCCTCTATTTGATTTTTAAAAGCGGTGGTTTATTGACCGGATGCCTGATGTCGCATCGGAACACTAAACGGTCAATATTAAAAGATGAAAGGAATTTGGTAATGGGTATTATTGAAGACAAAATTAAGGATCTAAAACAACGGGAAGCAAAGATCCTGAAGATGGGCGGCGAAAAAGCGGTTGCCAAACAGAAAGAAAAAGGAAAGCTCACCGCCCGGGAGAGACTGGACATTTTTTTTGATGCCGGCACATTTCGGGAAATCGACATGTTTGTGAGTCACCGATGTGTAAATTTTGGTATGGAAAAGATCGATATTCCGTCCGACGGGGTGATAACCGGGCATGGCCTTGTGGAAGGACGGCCGGTTTTTGCCTTTGCCCAGGATTTTACCTCCAGGGCCGGCAGTTTGGGCGAAATGCATTCAAAAAAGATTTGCAAGATTATGGACATGGCGCTCAAGGCCGGGGTTCCGTTTGTGGGCATGAACGATTCCGGTGGGGCCAGGATCCAGGAAGGTGTTGATTCCCTTTCCGGATACGGCCAGATCTTTTACCGAAATTCCATGGCTTCGGGTGTCATTCCCCAGATTTCAGCGATTATGGGGCCCACCGCCGGGGGAGCGGTCTATTCGCCGGCCATGACGGACTGGATTTTTATGGTCAAAGATACCAGCTATATGTTTATTACCGGCCCGGATGTTATTAAATCCGTAACCGGGGAGCAAATCACCTTTGAGGAACTCGGCGGTGCCATGGCCCACAACGAAAAGAGCGGCGTGGCCCATTTTGCCTGTGAAGACGATGCGGACGCCATCGGTCAGATCAAAAAGCTTCTCTCTTATCTGCCCTCAAACAACATGGAAGATCCGCCCATGGTCGATACCGGTGACGATCCCCGGCGCATTGATCCGGCATTGGACACCATTATTCCGGACAACCCCAACCAGTCCTATGACATGAAAGATATCATTCGGTTAATTGTGGACAACGGTGATTTTTTCGAGCCCCATGAGTTCTTTGCCCAGAATATCATCATATGCCTGGCCCGGTTGAACGGGAGAAGCATCGGGATTATTGCCAATCAGCCCCAGGTTCTTGCCGGGTGTCTGGATATCAATGCGTCGGACAAGGCCACCCGTTTTATCCGTTTTTGTGATGCCTTTAATATTCCGATGCTGACCATAGCGGATGTCCCCGGGTACCTTCCCGGGAGTGAACAGGAGTGGGGCGGGATTATTCGCCACGGCGCAAAACTTCTCTGGTGTTATTCAGAGGCCACTGTTCCCAAAATTCTTTTGGTTACCCGAAAGGACTACGGCGGATCTTATCTTGCCATGTGTTCAAAAGATTTAGGTGCGGATATGGCATTTGCCTGGCCCAGTTCAGAGATAGCGGTAATGGGTGCTGCAGGGGCTTGCAATGTCATTCACCGGAGGGAAATCAAAGGCGCCGAGGATCCCGCGGCCAAGCGCAAGGAGTTGATCAGTGAATACGAGGAACTCTTTTCAAATCCATACTGTGCCGCCAGCCGGGGTTTTGTGGACGCGGTGATTGTACCGAGCCAGACGCGGCCGCGCCTCATCGATGCGTTGGAGGTCATGTGCAGCAAAAGGGAGACCCTCCCGCCGAAGAAACATGGAAATATACCGATGTAATTAATGCTGAATATGGACGATTTAAGCTTTGTAAGCTTTTTTTACATGTCCGATATTTTATCATCAATGGAGAATGTTGACACCATGGAAGAACGCAAGAAGATCGCTGCCGCAACAGCTGCAGTGTTGAACTATATCGTAACAGAGGAAGAGGCGATCTGTATTCAGTCTATGGCCCCCCCCGGGGTTAAGCCGGCTCCGGCTCCATCTGCTGCTGCACCGGTGAGACTTTGGGGTGTCAGCGGTCGACAGGCCCAGATGCAGATGCGCAACCTGATGCAGATGAGAACCTTTAAATAAGATCGATTCGCCGTTTTTTATAAAGCGGTTTCGCAGCGTTTAAATAGAAATATAAAAAAATATTTGTAAGAGGAGAACCTTAAAATGAGTGATCACAACCAGGTGAAAATAACG
>JAHECI010000214.1 GCA_024641825.1 Desulfobacterales bacterium
TCTGTTTCGATACGCCACAAAGGGCATCCCCGCCGCTTTTGCCGCGACTTCGTCGAGGTTCGAATCCCCGATATATATCGCATGGTTCGGTTCTATTCCAAAATGTTCCAGAATTTTTATCAGGGGGTCTGGGTGAGGTTTGGGACGCTCCACGTCCAAGGAACTGACCACAAGGTCAAAATACCCTTCCAGGCTGTGTTCCGTTAGAACCCGGTCCATGGTGTCGGATCGGTTGGTTGCAACTGCGGTTTTATATGTCGGCCTGAGGATTTTAAGGAGCTGTTTTAAATCAGGTTCCATGACCATATATTTTAAAAACGGAAGATAGCTCATATTTTTCCGATAACTCTGGGCCGTCTGGATATCTTCCGGGGCATTACAGAGGAATTCAATGGACTGGTCTACGGTATGGCTGTGGCAGTAAGCAAATTGATCGGGGGTCAACGGCGGCTGACCGAGATGGTCCAATATCTGATTATAATAGGCAATGTTGGCCTTTGTTGTGTCGAACATGACGCCGTCACAATCAAACGCAACAACTTTGATATTTTTCATCTTATTTTTTGGGGGTTTCCGGCAGCTCTGAGATATATCCGTAGACATAGATTTTGATCTCCGGCCGTATTTTGCTGTCCGTTTTCAATTTGATGGTATCAAAATAGCGGCCCGTATCATTTTTCAGGTTTTCAACCGTCAGAACATATTCCATATTTTCTGAAGATTTATTTTTTTCCAGCGCATACCGGATGTATTTTCCAGTAATTGCCGTGACGTCGGAAATTCCGAACGGATACTTTTTTTCAGGTATGATCTTTACGGTTGATGTTATTTTATCGCCGGGAAAACCGCGGAGCGTGGCCCGCTTCGGAACAATGGTAACAAAGTTTTCAACATTACCGGAAACCGTCAGGTTAAGTACGGGTTGGTCGGGTAAATTGGTTTTGACCCGTATGGTTTTGGTAATGGTTCTTCCACCGTAACCCGATGTATCGACTTTAATGACAATCTTTCCCTCGCCGCCGGCAGGGATCTGTCTCGGGTATGAGACAGCGGTGCACCCTCACCCGGTTTTGACGCTCTCGATCTTCAGCGGAGCGGTTCCTTTGTTTTGTATGACAAAACCATGGGTTACTTCAGTGCCGTCTGTAACCTGGTCAAAGGTGTAACGGCTTTCCGGTACCACGGCGGAAGGAGATGGAGGTGTTTGGTTCGAGGCGCCAAAAGCACTGGCTTGGAAAAAAGCCATGCAGAACAGTAGAAAAAAGGCCGCACAAATTTTAGCTCTCATTTTAAAAAATTCCTATAGATCATATGGTGTAATTCGGTTTGAAAAATCGGATCTTGGGCCCCGTCTTCCGGCTGTCCGACAGGGCATGAACAGACTATTTAAGTTGCATGCTTTGGAATGTCAAGTTGCATCTTTTTATTTTAAGCCGACCCGTTTGTTTCGTCTGGGCAAGGATCGGCACGGCAACCGGCCGTCAACCCGTATCCCAAGAAAGGATTTAGATCATAAAAAACGGGTCCACGTCCAGAACAACCTTGACATCCCGGTTTTGGACGGCGGCCCGGTTCTCGAACCACACCTTGTGAAGAAACCCGTGGAGGGGCTTAACGCTTCGGCCTTTTAATAATATTTGCCAACGGTAGTGTCTGGCGATCTTTGGAATCGGCGCTTCAATGGGGCCTAAAATTTCCAAAGATCTCAAAAAGGATCGATCGTTTCTTTTTAAATCAACGCAGAGATCTCCCAATGCCTGGGCATGGTCCCGGGTCTTTTCCTTGTTTTTCCCGGATATCTTAAGTTGGACCATTCTTGAAAATGGGGGATAATTCAGATTTTCCCGGAATCCGATCTCGTCGTTGTAAAAGGCCTCAAAGTCCTGAGCTGTCGCATATAAAATGCTGGAATGATCCGGATTGTAGGTTTGAAGGATGACATTGCCGGGCACAGACCCCCGTCCGGCCCGTCCGGCGACCTGGGCCAGAAGCTGAAAGGTTCGCTCTGCGGCCCGAAAGTCCGGAAAGTTGAGGGAGAGATCTGCACAGATAATTCCCACCAGGGTGATATTCGGATAGTCATGTCCTTTGGCCACCATCTGGGTTCCCACCAGAACATCGATGGTTTGGTTTCTCAGGCCTTTTAATATTTTGATGATCGATCCTTTTCTCCGGGTGGTATCACGATCCATCCTGGCCACCGTGGCATCGGGAAAAAGGGTCTTCACCGTAGATTCGATCTTTTCAGTGCCGAGTCCCAGGAGCCGGATCTTTGAGGACCCGCAGGTCTTGCAGTCCGATACCGCCGCCCGTGTAAACCCACAGTAATGACATTTATATGCATTGGCCTTCTGGTGCAGTGTCAGAGAAATGTCACAGTTTTTACATTGTATGGCTTCACCACAGGCGGAGCAGACCGGATAGCTGGCGAAACCTCGCCGGTTCAGAAAAAGGAGTACCTGCTCGCCACGGGCAAGGGTGGTTCGCATGGCCTCGTGGAGTTCGGGCGTAATAAAACGCTGGATTCCCCTGACATCTCTATTTTTTCGAAGATCGACCATGGTTATTTTGGGCATCGGTCGTTTTTCAACACGTTTTTTTAGGGCAACCCCCTTAAATTTATTTGTTTTAAAATTATAGTAGGACTGCAGGGACGGCGTGGCGGATCCCAGAAGCGCAACACCGTTTTGAAGCTTTGCCCTTACCACGGCAAGATCTCTGGCATTGTATCGCAACCCACCGTCCTGTTTGTAGGATGTGTCATGTTCTTCATCGACAATGATAATCCCGATATTTTCAAACGGTGCAAAAACAGCAGATCTGGCACCAATGGCGATGGCAACCTCACCCCGGACAATTCGGGTCCACTGATCATAGCGTTCTCCGGGGGAAAGTGCGCTGTGTAGAACGGCGACGCCCTCGCCAAATCGTGCCCGGAAGCGCCGCTCCATCTGTGATATAAGGGCGATTTCAGGAACCAGAACTAAAACGGAATACCCGCCGTCGATGGCCTTTGCCGCAAGGTGCATATAAACTTCGGTCTTGCCGCTGCCGGTGACGCCGGTTAAAAGGCAGGTTGAAAATTTTCGGCCTAGAGATGCCATTACGGTGGAGACCACCGTAGTCTGTTCCTGGGTGAGATTGTGGGGGATATCCGAGCTGATGGTTTCACCAAAGGGATCGCGATACACTCTTTTATTAAAAATTGAAATATAACCGTCGGCTTCTAAATGTTTGATTAATTTGGCGGCAGACGGAACCACGGCCTTTAATTCTTTCACCGAGATTTCACCCTGGGCTTCGATCATCCCAAGGATTTTTTTTCTTGAATTGGAAAGACCGTCCACAGGCATATTCGAGTCGGTCAACGCCACATACCGCTCGACCTTCGGCTTTGTCGTTCCACCTTTAAGTTTACACGTATGCTCAATATGCCCTCGATCTTCCATGGCATACATCAGGGCATGGGGGATTTGCTGGTGAAGTTTTTTTCGGAGTTCTTTTAGGCGGCAGGGTGCTGCGGTGAGCAGATTCAAAATCTCGCTTTCCAAAGGTGTAACAGAATTTTCGACCCGCGCTTCTTCCCCTTTTGCCGTAATGCTCACCATGTGGTCGTCAAAAACATTCAGTCCGCCGGGGAGTGCGTTCTTGATGACATCTCCGATGGGATGCATGTAGTAATCGGCAATCCATCTAAAGAAAGGTATCATGGATGACGGAAACAGGGACGATTCGTCAAGGATATCCAGAACCGTTTTTATCTCTTCCGGATGGATGTTTTTGCACACACCCAAAATATATCCCGTTACCCTGCGTCGACCAAAGGGAACGAGGACCCTTTTTCCTGTTAAGGCCAGCGGGGAAAGGTCTTCGGGAACCCTGTACGTATAGGTGTTATGTACCGGAAGGGCAACGGCCACCTCTATGTAAATCAACGGGGATGTCATTGGGTTAAGTGCCTCGTTGTTATGGGTATAAAGAAAGCATGATGACAAGCAGTGGCTTTTTTCTTGACAGCCAGCCGGCTTTTCTTTAAGCTGTTATCTGAAAACTATCCGTGAAAATTAGATATTTTAAAAACATTTCGATTCAATCCCATTGTAATTGAAATCGGATAAAATCTTGCGGCGTCTTTATCAAACCTTCCAAAATATAGCGTTAACGTCGATATTTTTCAACCATTTCTAAATCAGTTATGCGCATCGCCGGTTTTGAAAAAATTAACGTCATCATACTCTCAAAACGCACACCCGAAAAAAATCCAGATATCCTGCTTGGACGATCCACGCCACAACTTTATAGGAACCCACTCAAAGAGGAGATAAAATTAACATCTCGGAAATTCTACAACCGATTAAAGGAGGAGAATATGCATAAAATTGTAAAACAATCCATGGTATTTTTGTTGATTGCAGCCCTTGTTCTGGTTCCAATGGGGACTTCCGCCCTGGCACGGGAGGGGTCCCTGGATGAGAAAAATACCGCCGGCGCCATGAGCGCCGATCTTGTGCTTGTCAGACCTTTGGGAATCGTCGCCACCGTTTTGGGGTGCGCTGTTTTTGTCGTATCTCTCCCCTTCTCGGCGCTGGGGGGCAATACCAAAGAGGCCTCCCAAAAACTGGTGAAAGATCCCGCCCAATTTACCTTTAAAAGGCCCCTGGGAGATTTTTAGGTTTTTTAATCCATACGTCTTTTTATAAAGATGCACCGGCACGTTTAAACAAGGAGGGTAGATGGCTGATAAAGAACGTCATGGGATTGAAGTGTTGACGCAATTCGCGATGGAAGTGATCCGCCGTTCAGGTGAAGAGGCGCTGTTGTATTATGGCAAAGGGAATTCCCGTATAAAGTTCGACGAAGAGCTAGTTACAGAGGCGGATTCCCATCTGATGGATTTTTTTCAGGATCAACTGAACCATCGTTTTCCCGAACACCAGGTGTTTAAAAACAATCAATCGAACACCGATTATACCCATGATGAAAAGCGCTATATATGGATATTTGATCCATTGGACGGTGTGGCCAACTTTCAGGCGGGTATTCCCATATGGGGCATCTCTCTGGCACTCATTGAAAATTTCTGGCCGATTTTCGGCGCATTTTACATGCCGGCGACCGGTGATCTTTTTCATGCACGGGCAGACCAGAACGCTTTTTTAGGAGATGAAGAAATTCACGTTTCAGATCTGAAGAATATCAACGACGAAAGCCTTCTCTTT
The DNA here is from genome assembly GCA_024641825.1 of Desulfobacterales bacterium. Lineage (GTDB taxonomy): Bacteria > Desulfobacterota > Desulfobacteria > Desulfobacterales > UBA11574 > JAAXQD01. The sequence goes on from JAHECI010000214.1 coordinate 5,220, forward strand.
ACGTATTCACGATTTCACCACCGTTACCGGTCAACATTTCCGGGGAAAATCCGCGATCTGGGCTGCACCGGCGCACACATATGTTATGTGGCCATGGGGCGGGCAGAAGCTGCCGTGATCGCCAACGAATCGTATCAGGATCTTGCGGCTGCGGGCATTATTCTTGAGGCGGCCGGCGGAAAAATTTGCAAGATGGATGGGAGCGATTTTTTCATCAATGAATATCTGGATGGGCAAAAGATCAATGACCGCCTTCTGGTTATGGCGCCGGGTATTTACTCCCAAATTCGAAACAGTTTTCAAGAGAGTTCTTAAATGATTTCAAGGATCGATCATATCTCAATCGCTGTAAATGATTATGCAAACGCACGCCATTTTTTTGAAGATATACTCGGGGCGATCCCCGGTGCGGGGGATAAAAACCATAAATTGAAATATCATTGGCAAATTTTTTCATTCGGAGACCTCTCTCGTCTCGAGTTGATAAGTTCCACCGGGACGGAAAGTTTTCTATCCAATTTCTTTAAAAAAAATAAAAACGGCGGCCTTCACCATATTTCCCTGCAGACTCCGGATATCCAAAAAGCGATCCAGAAGCTGGAGGATCATAGTATCCCCTATTTCGGGTATAATGAATATGCCGATTTCTGGAAGGAGATCTTTATTCATCCCAAAGATGCCTTCGGCGTTCTCATCCAGATTGCAGAATTTGATCCGGACGACTGGCTGGACAAATCCGCTGTACTTCCCAAAGGACAAAAATGGGCGGTGGGTGAACATAAAGATGGCTGTA
>JAHECI010000215.1 GCA_024641825.1 Desulfobacterales bacterium
GAGGGCTTCATCGATGGTATAGCCGAAAACCTTGGTGGCGGCTTCATTGAAAATGAGGATCCTCCCTTTCTTGTTCGAAGCAATAACGCCGTCCACCGCACTAAAAATCAGATTCCGCAAAAAAGCATTGGTGCGTTGAAGTTTCTCTTCAAGCCCCCCCCGGGTGGGGATGTCGAAATCCATACTTGCAAAGGCTTCGATATCATCTCCGGAATAGATGGGATACGCATAATAACACGGCATTTCATCCATTTCCAATGTATCATCCGGCTTGGGCATTAACGTGGGTTTTCCACCCTTGATGGTCTCCTGTACCGCACAATTTTGACAGGGAGAGGATCGATCGTAGAACAGTTCATGGCAGCATTTCCCGATAATTTCAGTTTCGGTTGTCCCGTCGGGGCGGCAGTTTGCAGCCAGGATTTTAAATTCAGGAGAGACCACAATGAATCTTCGTTTGAAAGCGCCAATCGCCTTGAGAAAATATTCCTTTTCAATATTTTTGTTCATGGCACGCTCCATATAAACGGTGAGGTCATAGGCCGGTTCGCTTCTCTGGAGAATGGGCATTGAAAAAACAATCTAAATTAACCAGTCATATCGACGAGTTGAGTTTCATTCAATATACCCGCAATCAACCATAACCTTCGCCAGAAGTCAACCGCCTATTTCAATTCATCCACGGCCGAAAAATCATGTCTTCAAGGTTTGGGGATCCCTGAAAATCTTCAATTCCGCCGCGGCAATACGCATGTCGTCCCATTTGACGACCCACTAAAATTGCTACATTGTAGTAATGTTGTCAACAAGCAAATGATGGGAAGAATAAAATCTCCGGATCTTAAACCAATTTTCACGATTTAAGTATGTTGGATCGTCTTTCGATTCGTTGGAGTTAATAGAAGGGTCGGAGTGTTTTTTTAATAAAGTCGCTTCATGGACAATCTTTTTTTAAACCGCATGAACTCGCGGCAAGGGGTCGTAGATAAAGAACAGGGGTGCTTGGCCTTCTTTAAAAGGCCGAAACCAGCGAATGGGGGGTTGAAACGGCGTATGGCCGTTGAAGGCGGACGACCCGGCGGGAAAAAGAACATCCGGTTCGAGGTGTTAACCTTTTTTTCATTCCGGATTGAAGCTATATTACGGCGGCCACCGCCTCCTTGGCAAAATCGATAAACCCCTGGGGGAATATGCCCAGCAGAATAATGATGATAATAAAAAAGATTCCGAGAACCGAGGTGGAAACCCGGAGGTTCAGCGGCGAAAGCTGTTCGTCCACACTGGTATAGGCCGCCCGGACCATTTTGAGATAGTAGAAAATTGCAATACCGGTATTGATCACCGCAAGGATAACCAGGGCGTACATATCTTTTTTAATGGCGGCGGTGAAAATAAAAAGCTTTCCGGTAAAACCGATGGTGGGGGGAATGCCGGCCATACCGAAGGCGCTGACCGCCAGGGTGAGGGCCATCAGGGGTGACCGTTTATAGAGTCCGGTAAGATCATCAAAGGAAATATTTTCCCCTTGGGGCGCCAGGTGGTAAATAACAAAAAAGCAGGCCAGATTCATGAACAGGTAACCGGCAATATAGTAAATCCCCGAAAGGTATCCCAGTTCACTGACACAAAGGAGACCGATCATCAAATAACCGGCGTGGGCAATACTCGAGTAGGCCAGCAGGCGTTTTAAATCGGTCTGCACTAGGGCGGACAAGTTGCCGAAGGTCATGGAGAGTACGGCAAAAATCATCATAACCCAGGTAAACTGGCCGACCTCGGCACCCGCCAGGGTGATTAGTCGGATCAACAATGCCACGGCCGCCACTTTGGGGAGGGTGGCCACAAAGCTGGAGGTTTCATTGGCAGCCCCCTCGTAGACATCCGGCGCCCAGAAATGCATGGGAAAGAGGGCCAGCTTGTAAAAGAAACCCGACAGAAGCATCACCAGGCCGATGAGCATCAGGGGTTTTTTAAGGATGATCCCGGGAATTATTTTCATGAGATCGGCAAGGTATGTGGTGTGGGTCATTCCAAAGATATAGCTCATGCCGTACAGGGTTATTCCCGATGCTGCGACCCCGAAAAGCGCATATTTGATGCCCGCTTCCATCTGTTCCCGGTAGGCCCCCTTTTTCCGGAACGGAATGATGATAAAGAGTGCAAACGAAGAGATTTCAAGACAGATGATGATGGTAATCAGCTCCACGGCACTGCTCATGCTAACGAGTCCGAATGCGCTGATGGTCAGAAAAAGGTAATATTCAGGCCGGAGTGTATCATCGATACCGTAAAGCCCTTCTCCCAGATAGATCACAATAAATAGACCAAAGGTTATGATCACCTTGAATAGCTGAGAAAAAGCATCCACACGGTAGGCATCGAAGAAAAGAGAGCCGTTGAGTCCATAGGAATATACGGATGCAATGACCGCAATGGCGGAAAGGAGAAGGCCAAGGCTTCGCAGCCGGGACTCTTTTAGATTTCCCAGTGAAACAACAAAGAAGACCAGGGCCATAAAAAGCAATGTCAGTTCGGGTAAATACAGCATACTATTTAATCCATTCTATTTGAGTGCCAACACATGTTTAATCGATTCACCCACCCCGTTTAGAAGCGCATGGGGTTCACCGTGTCCGGCCGGCAGAACGTTCATGCCCGACTCCAACTGCTGGAGGAGGTGAGTGGTGCTGGCATCCATAACTTTCAAAAAAGGTGCCGGATGGAATCCGATCCAAAAAACAAAGATAGTCAGAAACGCCAATGTGGCGGTCTCTCTGAAGTTCAGGTCAATAAGATGTGATTTTTCGCCGTGATGCATATGGCCGTCCGAATCGGCCCAGACCATCTTCTGAACCAGTCGAAGCATATACGCAGCCGCCAGAATTGCGCCGATCACCGCAAACCCGCCCACGACTTTATACTTGGAAAAGGACGCCATCAGGACCAAAAATTCTCCCACAAAACTGTTGGTTCCGGGAAATGCCAGAGACGATAGAGAGAAAACCACCAGAAAGGACACGTAGATGGGCATCATCATCCCCAGGGCGGAATTGTCTGAAATCTCACGGCTGTGGGTCCGTTCATAGATGATACCGACACAGATAAAGAGGGCTCCGGTGGTAATACCATGGTTGATCATTTGCAGGATAGCGCCCTTGATACCGGCGTCGTTCAAAAGGAATATCCCCAATGTGACAAACCCCATGTGGCCCACACTGGAGTATGCGATCAGGCGCTTCACATCGCTCTGGCCCAGGGCAAGATAGCCCCCGAAAACAATGGAGATAATGGAGAGTGCGATCAAATAGGGCATACAGTATACCGTTGCCCCCGGCGCCATTGGAAGACAAAATCGTAAAAAACCGTACCCCCCCATTTTAAGGAGGACACTGGCAAGAATAACACTTCCTGCCGTGGGTGCCTCCACATGGGCTGCAGGAAGCCATGTGTGAAGGGGCCACATGGGAACCTTGATGGCAAAGGCCAGTGTAAAGGCCCAGAAAATCCACATCTGATAGCTGAAACTGTAATGGTGTGTCATCAACTCCGGGATGAAGAACGTGCCGGTTGTCACATAAAGTGCGATGATGGCGACAAAGAGAAAGATGCTTCCGATGAGGGTGTAAAGAAAAAATTTGATGGATGCATAATCTTTACGGGGACCGCCCCAAACAGCGATGAGGAGGTACATGGGAACCAGCATCGCTTCCCAGAAGATAAAGAAAAGCACCGTATTCAAACTGATAAAAACCCCGATCATGGAGGCTTCCATGAGGAGGAGGACACAAATGAACTCTTTGAATCTATCTTTGATATACGTCCACGAGCAGAGAATACACAGGGGCATGATCAGCGTGGTGAGGAGCACCAAAAGAACACTGATGCCGTCGACCCCCAGAACGTAGTCGATATTTACAAACGGAATCCAGTCGCTGAATTCTGCGAACTGATATTTCGCCGTTGTCAGGTCAAAGCTGGTATAGAGGGGCAGAGAAAGTACTGCCGTAAGCAGCGTCACCAGCATACCCCAAATCTTCAGGTTTCTGTCTCCCCGGATGGCCAGCGTGATAATCGCGCCAAAGAGCGGGACACACACCAACGCCGTCAGAATCGGATAACTTAAAGTATTATAGATCAAATATTGTTCCATATACGAAACGTCCTAACTCCACAAAAAAATTCTTCTAGACAAGCATTACGATAATCAGTATGATAAACGTCAGTGCAATGGCACCGCCGATATAATGCTGGATTTTCCCGGTCATGAGGGATCTGACCCGGTTACCCCCTTCAACCACCCCTCGGGCGGAACCGTCGATGGTCCAGTCGATGCCTTCCCAGTCGAACCACGAGATAGCCTTTGCCAGGGCCATGGTCAGTCGGAACCCGATGCGTCGATACACGTCGTTGACCCAGCCGTCGGATGGAAGCACCTGCCGGGAGGCAAACGCCATGAACACCCGTGCGCCCTTCCGATAAAACCAGTCCACGTCGAGGTTCATTTTGGGTTCGGGTTTGAGCTTTTTAACCATGAGGTAAAAGCCCAGACCGGTGAATCCCAGAATCTGGAGGGTTTCGGACAGATGGTACGCGGTGTACGGATGATAATTGACCGGAAAGGGAAGCATCTTGTAAAGGTAGTCCGGATAGATACCGAAGAAAAAGCACAAAAATGCAGCGATGCCCATGGCCAGGTTCATGTTCCATGGCGCATCCTTTGCCCGGACACCCGAGTCTTTGCCAAACCATATAAAATACGGGAGTTTGATTCCCACCGAGAGAAACGTTCCCACCGCGGCCAGGGTCATCATCAGCAACAGGCCGATCCGGTGGCTTTCACCGGCGGCGGCGATAATCATCGATTTGCTGATAAACCCGCTGGTGAGGGGAAAGCCCGAAATTGAAATTCCGCCGATCACCGTAAAGATCATCGCCAACGGCATTTGTTTGTATAATCCGCCGAGCTCATTGAGTTTCGTTTTTCCGGTCATTTCCAGCACGGCACCCACACCCATAAAGAGCAGGGCTTTGTAAATAATGTGGGCATAGGCGTGGGAAATGGCCCCGTTAACGGCCATGGCGGTTCCGATGCCGACCCCGCAGACCATGTAGCCCACCTGGGATACAATATGATAGGCAAGAATCCGTCGTGCATCGTTTTCAATGGCAGCGTATCCGACGCCGTAAACGGTCATGATGGCCCCCAGGATCGCCAGTGCTTCAAATCCCGGAAAACCCCGGGCCAGAACATACACCGCTGTCTTGGTGGTGAAGGCACACATGAAAACGGCACCGGTGACGGAAGCTTCGGGATATGCGTCGGGAAGCCATGCATGGATGGGCGGAACCGCGGCATTGAGCATAAATCCGATCATGATGAGATAATCGGCGAAGGTGGCGCCGTTGGCCGCAATCTGCACAAAGCTTAAATCATGGATGTTCTTATACCGCAGAAAAATGCCCCCGAGGAGTACCAGTCCGCCGGCGGTGTGAACCAGCAGATATCTGAATCCGGCGTCAATGGATCGTCTTTTTTTCCGGTACCAGACCAGAAAGGTCGACGCAAAGGCCATCATCTCCCAGAAGATAAACAGGGTCAGGTAATCGCCGCAAAGTGTCACGCCCAGAGATCCGGCCACGTAAAGAAACGCCGCAATATGCTGGCCGGTCTCTTTGACATGGAGCCCGTAGATACAGCCGATGATGGCCATTACGGTAAAAACGTGGAGAAAAACGCGTGTCAGCTGGTCGACCCTTCCGAAAACCAGATCAAACCCCATATAGGAAACCTGGCCGAAGCTGTCCGGAAGCCAGTGGATCACCGTAAAAGCGATGACCGGAACTCCGATAAGCACCCCTTTCTTCAGCCCCTCCTTTTTGTTTAAAAAAGGGAGAAGAACGGCACCCATCAGAAACCAGGTGGCCGGATGAATGAAGATCGTACTACTTATCATAATAATCTTCCTCTTTGGCTAACCAGACATGGGAGAGTCCTTTCCAGACCACGATCAT
>JAHECI010000216.1 GCA_024641825.1 Desulfobacterales bacterium
CAATGTATTCGAGCCGTTTTTTACGACCAAAGAAGCAGAGAAAGGCACGGGCCTCGGGCTCAGCCTGGCACATTTAATCGTCGACCGGCACCGGGGAAATATTAAGGTTCAAAGTGAAGTTGATAAGGGTACGAAATTTACGTTAAACCTGCAACCGGCGGGGAAATAAACAAGGAAGGTGTTATATGGAAAGCAAGAAGAAGATTCTTATAATCGATGACGAAGAAGATTTTTGCTTCTTTGTAAAAGGCAATTTGGAGCGTACCGGAGAGTTCGATGTACTGGCAACCAGTTCAGGCAAAGAGGGAATTAAACTGGCGCGTGCAGAAAAGCCGGATTTGATTTTTTTGGATTTAAACATGCCGGGAATGCCCGGCGACGAGGTGGCTCAAACCCTGATTGAAAGAGAGGATACCAAAGCAATACCCCTGATATTTCTGACCGCCCTTGTCACCAAAGATGAGATGGGGCAGGACAATATGGCCAGCATCGGCGGATATGACTATATCGCGAAGCCGGTAACGACCCGGGAACTTGTGAGTGTCATCAGAGAGATATTGGTTTGAGAGGTAATTTACCATGAAAGCGGCAAAAGCAATATCCATACATCGTGAAAAACATCTCAGAGCGGTCCCGTATCGGAAGACGAGCCTGAAATCGACCATCATGGATCAATCCAGTGCCGGAAAGACCAAGATCGGCGAACTGTTGAGCAAAGAGGGACATATTACCAAAACCCAACTCCAGGACGCCCTGAACTATCAGAAAAGGAATAAGGGACGGCTGGGGAGCATACTCATCAAGCTCGGGTATATCGACGATCAGACCATCGTAAATGTCCTGAGTCGTATCCACAACTATCCTGCCGTTGACATCTCGAAAATAACCCCCGATCCCGAGGTCCTCAAGATCGTACCGTATGAGATGGCCAAAAAATACATGGCATTTCCTTTGAAATTCAACGGAGACGAACTCGCCGTCTCCATGGCGGAGCCCACCGATACGTCCGCGGTGACCCAATTGCAAAACGAAGTACAAAAGAGTCTCCGTATCAGCGTCTCCTCGGAAAAGGATATTATCGAGGCTTACCGGAGGTACTTCAAAATAAGTGACGAAGCGTACAACCGCTATTTGGGCCCAAAAGATGATGTCAGCGAAGAGGACCATCCGGTGGCCCTGGTGGATGATTTCGGTGCCCTGGTTTCCGAGGCCGTGGTGGATATGGAAGTTGTTGAGGAGAAAAAGGGCGGCGATATTTTTGACGAATATACCCCAACGGACGCCCCCATTATAAAGCTTGTGAACGGGATTCTTGTGAAGGCCATTAATGAGGGGGTGAGCGACATCCATATCGAGCCCTTTGAGGACATGCTCCAGATAAGATACCGAATGGACGGTTATCTGTTCAAGTCCATGAACCTGCCGACCAGCATAAAAAGTGCGGTAAATTCAAGGCTGAAAATTTTAGCAGGACTCAATATCGCCGAGCGTCGTGTGCCCCAAGACGGCAGAATAAAAATGAGTTTCGGAAAAAAAAAGACCGTCGATTTTCGGGTTTCTACACTGCCCACCCTTTATGGCGAGAGCATTGTTTTGCGGGTTCTCGATCAGAGCTCCCTCAAAGTAGACCTTTCCGAGATGGGATTTGAAGAAGAGGCCCTTAACGTCCTGGAACGGTGTATCGAGCGGCCCTATGGCCTGGTGCTGGTAACGGGTCCCACCGGAAGCGGAAAAACAACCACATTGTACTCGGTTCTCAACAAACTAAACAAAGAAGACTGTAAAATACTGACCGTAGAAAATCCCGTGGAATTCAACTTCAAAGGAATCAACCAGGTGAATGTCAAGAATGACGTTGGGATGACGTTTGCCGCTGCCCTCAGGTCATTTTTGCGCCAGGACCCGGATATCATCATGGTGGGGGAGATTAGAGATCAGGAAACGGCCGAGATCGCCATAAAAGCTGCCATGACAGGACACCTCGTTTTCAGTACACTCCATACCAACGACAGTCCTTCCACCATAAAACGTCTCATGGACATCGGGATACCGTCGTATCTGTTGGCCTCTTCGGTCACCATGGTCCTTTCACAACGTCTGGTCCGAAAACTCTGCCCCAATTGTAAGACGCCGGCGGATAATCTCAATCCCGCGGAACTTGTGGATATGGGGTTTTCCCATGATGAAATTCCCCAGCTCAAGATATACGGCCCCAAGGGATGCCCCAAGTGCATGGGGGCCGGCTATAAAGGGCGTTTGGGCCTTTTTGAGCTTATGGAAGTGACGGAGAAGGTTTCGAAAATAATCAGTGCAGAGGTTCCGGAAGATCAATTGAGAAAAACGGCGTTGCAGGAAGGCATGGTTACATTGAGGGATGCAGGTCTGGAAAAAATACGCCAGGGGGAGACCTCGGTTGAGGAGATATTGAAAAAAACGGCGGTCACCAAAGGCGCCGTACCCCCATACCTGGCTGATCCTGAAATAGAACATTACGAAAATAAAGCTGTCATTTTTCGGGAAGGCAATAAGGGCATAGATTTTTTCAAGCTGGTCAAAGGTGAGTTGGTTGTGGTGAGAAACGGAAAGAAAATCGCTGAGATTACGGAGCCCGGAGAATATTTTGGAGAGACTGCAGCCATAAATGGCGGACGGAGAACCACCAGCGTGATTTCAAGGGGAACATCGATGGTGGAGCGGTATCCCGGGGATAAACTTTTCGAAATTATAGAAAAATATCCAAAAATTACCCAGAAACTATTAGAATTCAATGCCGGTCGTCTGGAGGCGTCTGAGAAAAATTTGGTCAATTTGATGGACCGGCCAATACAAAAAAAATAAGGTGACTTTTTTCACAACGCCCATACGGAAAAGATCATTTATAGGCACGCTTATTAAAAAGGAGTCATTCTATGTCATATATGCCTGGAATTATAGAACAATACGAGAAACTCTTTGGAATTATCGCCATAGAGAAGGGCTTTGTCTCGCCGGACGATTTCGTCCAGGCCTTAACCGTTCAAGCCAAAGAGAACAATGGGTCCAACGAACAACGATTTTTAAGAGAAATTCTGCTGGATCAAAACATTATGTCCGTGGAGCAAATCTGTGAAGTGTGTGATGTCATTTATCACTGGATCGATGGACCGGTTCAAAAGGATGATCCACCCCTGGTTAAGCGGAGGTCGAGGACGCTCTCTCCGGTTGAATATCCCCAAGGACCTGTTAAGGGGAGCTATAGGGCAGGCGGGCACGGAAGGTGAGAAAGTGAGAAGAAAATAGGAAATAGGAAAGAGAAAAGAGGAAATAGGAAATAGGAAAGAGGGCAACAGGGGCCGGGCGTTTGCAAATGATATACGCTATGGGTCCATATCAGCCCGTTTCCTTGATCTCGAGTTTCAGAAAAACCTGCCGGTGTTTCCATTCCATATGCCCTATTTTTTCCACCGTCAGGGGCGTACCGTCAATTTCTGCGGCCCGGCACCCGGGCCAGAAATAATCCGGTACTTTCTTGAAGAAATTTTCCATATGCTTTCCCCGGACCCAGATACCTTGCTTCAGAAGCCCTGGCCCCAGTTCCAACGCCACGAGATTGAAAAGCTTCAGCATCACGACGCCGTTTGCAACAGAATCGTGGCCGGCCTTATTCTGATGAGAAATTTGACGCCGCATGGCTGCATACGCACCGCCCCGGCGCAACGTGGCCCCTGCCAACCCGGGCATTGCGGCTGAAAGGGCCAGGGTGGAATCTTGCCGGATCACAGCGGTGTCCACGTCGTCCACAGTTTTTCCATCCAGAAATATCGTTTGAATCCGCTGATCGACATAGTCTGAACGTACACCCAGTTGTCCGCACAGCAGTTCTCGTAAGGAGCATCCTGTCCGGACTTTGAGTGTAAAACCCTGTCCGAGGAGCGAGGAAAAAAGTGAAAGGCGGTCCGATTCTACGGTCAGCTTCAGGTTTAGGGTCGAATGATTTTCAGGTTCCGGTGCCATGGGCCTCTTTACCACACATTAAAATGGGGGGTCCCTGCGGGACCCCCCATGGGATTACCATCGAATACAAGGGATTTTACCAGTTATAGACCCGGTCAAGATCTTCATCTTTGACATCAAACGTTACATTGTGGGGCGGGAGCGGCTCTGCCTTGAAGAAATCGGGCAGACGGTCGTCCTTTTGGGTAAAGCCGGCCCGGGAATTGAAATCCCTTTCAAAGGTAAGGATCGTTTTCCCCAGTTCGGTGACATCGTCAGCGGTGAGGTCCTGGCCGGTAAATGCGCCGATCATGTCAACAAGGGCTTCAAATGTTTCCGGCTGATCCAGAATTGCAAAGGCGATAAACAGGCACATTCCGGTGGCGTCGATGGCGGCCGTTGCGATCTGAAGATTCCTGGAGAGCTCTACCTGCCCTTCGGGGTTTAGGGGGTCTACACTGCCTCCGACATTGAGAACGTTGGCAGTGACCGCATAACCGGCCGTGTGATCGGCCCCCATGGTGGTGGTGGCGTAGGTGACTCCCATCCCCTGAACAGACCGGGGATCATAGGCCGGCAGGGCCTGCCCTTTGACCACAGGAACCCTTTCAACTCCAAAGACCTTACCGGTTACGGCGGCACCGTTGCCGATAATGCGGCCCAGGGGGGATCCTTTCCCGACCTCTTTCAGAAGATTGATGGCGGCTTCGGCATCACCGAACTTGGCCACCCCACCATCCATGGCTACACCGATAGCGGCACCCATTTCAATGGTATCGAGTCCGTAATCGTCGTCCAGACGATCGAGTTCGGCGATGGCGTCCATGTCATCAATACCGCAGTTCCCACCGTGGGCCCAGACGGTTTCATATTCCGGTCTCTTGGTAACAAAGTTGCCGTCTTTATCATTGTAGATGCCCGAGCAGCGGATAACGCAGCCTTTGTGGCAGCCGTGGGCAACCATGCCCCCCCGGGCCTTCATGATTTCCGACTGGGTTTCGCCGCTGATGTTGCTGGCACCGTCAAACCGGCCGGTTTTAAAGTTATGGGTGGGCAATGCCCCGGCTTCGTTAATGACATTGGTCAAAATGTTGGTCCCGAAGGAAGGGAGTCCCTCACCGGTTATGGGATGCTTCTTAAGACCCTGGACAAACGCCTTGTTGGCTGCTTTAAATTTTTCCGGGTCCTTGGGACTACGGGCGGACATACCCGTGTCATCCAGCACGATGACTTTAACGCCTTTGGATCCCATTACAGCGCCGACACCCCCCCGACCTGCATGCCGGGTGGGTCTCTGCTCCACGTCGGTGAAGGCGACGGAAGCGGCGGCCATTTTCATTTCACCCGCAGGTCCAATGGAGATACAGGCAACCTTGTCGCCGTATGCTTCCCGGATTGTGTCGATGAGATCGTAGTTCCCCATCATCTTCAAACTGTTGTCAGGGGTTATTTCTACACCATCTTTGTTGATGACGATTTTATAGAGGGTATCGTCACCGGGTTTTCCTTCGAGTACTATGGCGGCATATCCGAGGCGGGCGAGGACTTGAGCACCTTGTCCGCCTGAATTGGCTTCTTTGATTCCGCCGGTGAGCGGGCTTTTGCAGCCCACGGAAACGCGTCCTGATTGAGCGGCGTGGCTCCCGCTCAACAGCCCGGGGGCAATGACCAGTTTATTGTTTTTTCCGAGGGGATGGCACAACGGCGGTACTTCTTTGGCGACAATGGCCGAGGTCATACCGCGGCCGGCCAAACCGGCGTAGTCGCCCAGGGGTTCTTCACTGGCTTTCGGTCCACCGTCCATCCCCATGTTGATTCTCAAGAGTTTGTCCATGGTTCCCTCCCTTTCATTCGATCAAATTAGGTAGAAAGTAATCGGGCCCTACTAAAAAATCCGTACGTGTTCAGGGGGTGCGCTCCCCCGCTTCACTCCGGTGTCTACGTGTCTGGTCATTTCAATGACTTAGCAGCGGGGGCATTCCTGCCCCCTCCGCGTTCTCCCGCAAAAAGCATGCGG
>JAHECI010000217.1 GCA_024641825.1 Desulfobacterales bacterium
AAAAAGGTAAACATCGGCAATCCCGGCTCCGGCCAGCGTCAGAATTCCATCGATGCACTCGAAGCCGTAGGAATCGATTATGAAAAGGACTTGCAGGCCGAAGGAATTAAGGCTGCTGAATCCGCCAGCCTTCTGCAGGACGGAAGAATCGATGCCTTCTTTTACACGGTGGGACATCCCAACGGATCGATCATGGAAGCGACATCCGGAAAAAGACAGGTCCGCTTTGCTTCGATCACCGGTGTTGAAAAACTGTTGGCGAAATACCCTTACTATGCACCAGCGGTCATACCGGTTGCGCTTTATCCGAATGCTGATAACAAAGAAGATGTTCAGACGTTCGGTGTTAAGGCAACGTTCGTCACTTCGGCAAAAGTTCCGGATAACGTGGTGTACGCGATTACCAAAGAAGTATTTGAAAACTTCGAGGAATTTAAAGGGCTGCATCCGGCCTATCAGGTCCTGACCAAACAAAATATGCTGGAAGGTCTGTCTGCACCGATCCATCCGGGTGCAATGAAATATTACAAGGAAGCCGGCCTGAAATAATCAAAACCGTACTCCTAAATTGTCGGGCGGCGGAGCTGAAGCAATACGATGCGGAGCCCGCCGCCCTTTTATTTTTTTCCGGAACCTATGTACAGTTTTCAATATTGATGCACCACATTAACGGTTTAGGGTGATAGCCATGAGCGGAAATGACATCCATGAGCAGGATAAACGCTTGGAGGAGGATGAAGGCCTGGAACTGGCGAAACGGTTGGCCGAAGAAGAAGAAGGAATCGGACGTCGTCCCAAGGGGCCTTCCAAATATGTTATTCCCACGATTGCGGTGGCCTGGAGTTTTTTTCAGCTTTCCATCGCAAGCTGGTTGATCCTCGACTCCACTTTTATAAGGGCCATCCATCTTGGTTTTGCCCTGCTGATTGTTTTCCTAAACTATCCTTTTTTTAAAAAAGCACGTTTCGGCCTCAAATTCCTGTCCACCACCGACAGAATCCCTATATTTGATTATATCATCGGCATCGTGGCCGCTTTTTGTGCCCTTTATATCGCCATAGATTATGTAGGGCTTACGACCCGCTACGGTGCACCCATAACACGGGACATTGTAATCGGTATGGGCCTTACCGTGCTTTTGCTCGAGGCGTCACGACGGGTCATCGGACCTGCCTTGCCGATCATTGCCTTGTTGTTTTGTTTCTATTCATTTTTCGGCCCCTATATGCCGGAGGTCATTTCTTTTAAGGGCGTTTCAATGAACCGGTTCGTCGGGCAGATGACCATGTCCACAGAAGGAATTTACGGTATTCCTTTAGATGTTTCCGCAACCATTGTTTTTCTGTTTGTCCTTTTCGGGGCCATGCTCGACAAGGCGGGCGCAGGGCATTATTTTATCCAACTGGCCATGAGCCTTTTGGGCGGATTCAAAGGGGGCCCCGCCAAGGCTGCAATTGTGGGCAGCGGACTCACGGGCATGGTATCCGGCTCAAGCATTGCCAATATCGTCACCACCGGAACATTCACCATCCCCATGATGAAAAAAGTCGGCTATCCGCCCACGAAGGCAGCGGCTGTTGAAGTTGCGGCAAGCACAGACGGACAGCTGGCGCCGCCGATCATGGGTGCAGCTGCTTTCATTATTGCCGAGTATGTCAACGTTCCCTATATCCAGGTCGTCAAAGCGGCCGCCATCCCTGCCTTTGCTTCCTATGCCGCCTTGTTCTATATTGTTCATATTGAAGCATCCAAGCTGGGGTTAAAGGGTATGTCGCGATCTGAACTCCCGGTCTTTTTTAAAACCCTGATAGGTGGCATACACTTTCTCGTACCCATTGGGATGCTCTTATATGAACTGATTGTCGTTCGACATTCGCCCGAATTGGCAGCTTTTAATGCCATATGGGTCATGACAATCCTCATGCTGTTCCAGGGTCCTGTAAAGGCATACCTGAGCAAAGAGCCCATCGGCCCTGCATTTAAACAGAGTATTATCGACATTTTTTCCTCTCTTGCCACCGGTGCTCGAAACATGGTGGCCGTTGCCCTTGCCACCGCCGCCGCAGGAATCATCGTGGGCGTTGTTGCTCTGGGACTCGGCGGTCTCATCACAGAGGTCATCGACGTCATCTCCATGGGTAACATCTATCTGATGCTGGTAATCACCGCCATTACAAGCCTCATCATCGGCATGGGACTCCCGACCACGGCCACATATATTGTCATGGCTTCTTTGACAGCACCGGCCATTGTGACCATTGCAGGCAGCCAGGACTGGGTTGTACCCCTGATGTCGGCACACCTCTTCTGCTTCTATTTCGGAATCCTTGCGGATGATACCCCGCCCGTGGGTCTGGCTGCCTATGCGGCCGCCGCCATTGCCAAGTCACCGCCGATTCCAACCGGTATACAGGGGTTTATGTATGATATCCGGACCGCTATTTTGCCGTTTATGTTTATTTTCAACAACGACCTGATTCTTCACAATATCAACAGCTGGCCCCAGGGAATTCTTATATTTCTCATGGCATGCATGGGTAACTTTGCATTTGCGTCGGCAACCCAGGGATGGTTTGTGGCTCGCAACAGGTTCTATGAGCTGCCGCTGTTTCTATGTGTAACTTTTGCGTTGATGCGTCCTGATGCGGTTTCATCCTGGATCGGCCTGCCTCACGAACAGCGTTATTGGGTGTATCCCATGGGTCTTGCGCTATATGGCCTTCTCTACATAATGCAGCGACCCCGTATTCCGAAACCGGTTGCCGAACCGGCGGCATAGTTAACGGTCCGCGACTCGTTTTCATTTGCTAGCAATCAAAATTAAGGAAATGACCATGGATGATATCAAAAAAATACTGGTTGCTCTTGATTTTACCTCATATTCAGAGGGTACTTTCAACTATGCTGCAAAAATAGCCCAAATTTTTAATGCTGAATTGATCATCGGAAGCATAATTAACATACGGGATGTTTTAGCAATCAGATCGATTGCATCTATGGGATATGAAATAGACAGCGAACATTACATTGACGGCATTAAGGAAGAACGGAAAAAAATGCTGGAAGATTTCATGGAAAAATCTTCCTTTGATCGCAAAAATATGCGAACCGTTTTAAAAGTCGGCAATCCGGTGGATGAGCTGTTGAAACTCATTGTCAAAGAAAATATCGATGTGGTCGTTATGGGAGTCAAGGGACGTAGCGACCTGGAACATGTCTTTATCGGGTCGGTAGCTGAAAAGCTTTTCCGTCGGTCTCCGGTGCCGGTCATCTCTTTTCGTGACGAAAAGAGTTCCAAACGATTGAGAAATAAAATAAAGATTACTTAACCCTCACAGACCATTTTTTGGAAGGAAGGCAAAGATGTCCGGAATAAAAACGAAATTTGTACTGACAATGACCATTTGGACACTTTTCTTCAGTGTGCCGGTTTGGGCGGGAGATCGTTTTACAGACAATGGCGACGGCACGGTTACGGACCATCAACTGGGGGTCATGTGGGCCAAGACCGACAACCAGGGCGATATTAACTGGAAGCAGGCCGACCTGTGGGTTAAATACACATTCACTTATACTATTAAAGCGAAGTATGATGACTGGCGACTTCCCACCTTGGCCGAGCTTAGCAGCCTCTATGTACCAGATAAAACTTTTAAGGGATATGAAACGGATTGTGGGCAGCTGATCAGGGTGGTTCCCGAAATAAAGTTGAGCTGCGGCTGGGTCTGGACGTCTGAAAGATCCGCCATTCAGGCAGCTATTTTCAACTTCAACCGCGGGTACCATTACATGGACCGAATTGGACATTATAAATCTTACCGCGCTTTACCTGTACGCAACTTGAAATGAACCCATAATAAACAAGCTATAGGCGAAGCGCCAAACACAGACCGTCCTTTTCAGGAGAATGAAAGGGCAGAAACGATAACAGGCTAACGCTTTTCCATTCCAGAGACTCGAAAATCAGCCGATTGAAAGGATCTGCCTCTTTAAAACCCACGTTGTCCGCCACCAGCAGACCGCCTTTTCTCAAAAGACGCCGGCAGTGGGACAGCGCCCCGACGTAGTCCTCCTTGTCAATATCCATAAAAATCATGTCAAAAGACAGCGCAATCTTTTCCATTTCTTCAAAAGCGTCTCCCACCCGGATGTCTATCTGTGAATCCAAACCCGCCCGGCGGAAGTTTTTCCGGGCTCTTTCCGCCATTTCCGGATCATTCTCCAGGGTTGTCAGACGACCCTGTGGAGTTTCAAATGCGCCGGCAAGAAAAATTGCGGAATACCCGGTGGCCGTGCCGAGCTCCAGGATTTTCCCGGCCCCGGCAATCCGTGCCAGAATAAACAGGAGTTCACCCACCACAGGCCCCACGATGGGGATGTCCTCTCCCCGGGCTTCGGCTTCCAATTCCTTCAAAAGGGCGCTCCGCTTCGGGACAAACTGTCTAAAGTATTTTTCCGGGTTTTCAACCAAGTCGGACATGGTGTTTCACCTCAATTCCAAACGCCTTCGATCTCCCCACCGCATTGGGGGCAACTTCCGTCGGTGATCCTATTTTTTTGGACATAAAACCCCCAGCGATCGATAAGAATTTCGCCGCACCGGGAACAGAAGGTCTTTTCCCCATGATCACCGGGAACATTGCCGGTGTATACATATTTCAAGCCGGCCGCCATGCCGATGTTACGTGCCATATCCAGGGTCTTCACCGGCGTCGGAGGGCGATCCGTCAACCGGTAGGTGGGATGAAACCGGCTGATGTGCCACGGGGTTTCCACGCCCAGTGAATCCGATAGAAACGCCGCAAGCGCTTCGAGTTCTTTCCTGTCGTCGTTCAACCCCGGAATCAGCAACGTGGTGACCTCTATAAAAATACCCAGGGATTTCATCCGTTTCAACGTCTCTTTGACCGGCGCCAGCCGGGCTTGGCAGTAGGTCTTGTAAAAATCTTCGGTGAAGGCCTTTAAATCGACATTGGCCGCATCCAGGTAGGGATTGATCATCTCAAGTGCGTCGCCAGACATGTACCCGTTGGTGACGAATACATTTTGGATTCCCTTTTCATGGGCAAGCTTTGCCGTATCATATGCAAATTCAAAATAGACGGTGGGTTCGGTGTAGGTATATGCGATGGTTTTGCAATTTCCCGCCAAGGCTTCCTGGACAACATCCGCAGGGGTGGAGACATCGCCGACGATCATCCCCTTCCGATCCGACGGCATCTGAGCAATGTCTGCGTTCTGACAAAAACGGCACTTGAAATTGCATCCCACCGTAGCGATGGAATACGAGAGACTCCCGGGGAGAAAATGATACAGGGGTTTTTTTTCGATGGGATCGATGTGACGGGCAATGACCCTGCCGTACACCCGGGTTTCCAAAGTGCCCCCGATGTTCTCCCGAACGCCGCATATGCCCCGGAGCCCGTCTTTTATGACACACCGGTGATTGCAGAGATTGCATCGGACCTTGTTCTCCGCCAGCGGTTCATATAAATACGCTTCCATCATCCGAACTCCTCACCCGAAGTAAAAGTAGAACCTTTTATCTCTTATCCCGCCAATACCCCGGTGGTCGGTTTGGGTTTATACGGCACGGTGAGCGGTCTGGTTTTAAATCGTGGAACCAGGGTGACCACCATGCCGATAAACGCGCCGAAAGGGTATTTTTTCAGCAGCCATGATTGTTCTATTTCTTCGGCGGATCGACCTGGATGACCGACGGTTCTCCAGGTAATGGGCACATCCCCCAGCAAGGACCGAATGATCTCTTTGAGTTCCCAGATGCTGAAAAAACAGGCGTGATTGTATATGGTCCGGGTAAACACGCCTTGGATGCGTCGGTGGACCCCTTTGACGGCATATCGGTTCAGAACGCCCAGAAATATTTTATCTTTGGCAACCCTGCTGGCCTCTTCGATGGCCTTTCTGGAATCTTCGACGAATTCTAATGTGTTAATCAAGCAGGCATAGTTAAAGGCATT
>JAHECI010000218.1 GCA_024641825.1 Desulfobacterales bacterium
TAAATATTGTGGCATCCATCTTATAAATTATTTAGACGATTCAATATTAAATTTGTTAACTATTTGAAATATAATGAAAAGATTTAAATATATTTATTGGGCATAATATTTGCAAAAAAAATCAGGTATATCATCCAAAAGATAAAGCCAAATCCCGAGTGATCGGGAGACGGAAAGCCACGGATCTAAATTTAGATGGCCGGGTTGCCTTGAGGAAAAAGGGTTATTCGGTTTTTTTGTTTAAATTTAATGGATCCGGAATATGTCTGTGAATATCAGTAGTGTAAAAGCATTGGTACCCTCTAAAAGTGTTATACCTGTGCCCAAACCCCCTAACCTGGATGCGGTTTTCTACGACCTGTATCCCAGGCATTATCAAGATCAAGTCGTATTTACAATATGTGTCCAAGATGAATCAGATGGTAATTATGGACCTGACGGAAGAAAATTGATAACCCCCAACTACGAAAAATCTATAGATATTTATGCTTGATTGCCATTGCGATGAACTATAAGTAACCAAAGGACACTCCCGAGCATTGCCAAAGACCCCCTGATCGAAATCCGGTGTATCGTTACATTTTGTTAAGTCATATTATTTTCGCGTAAAGGACAGGGCCATCAGCAGCTTCGTCTTTTTTTGTTATGAGTTCAAGCTTTTTGAAGCTCCATAATTCTTGTGATATCGTAAAAAATAATGTAGAATCACCCGTCAAGCTGCCATTGTCTTTGCAGAAAGATGTCTTCAAGATATATTCCGTATAAAACATAAAAAGGGGTAACCATGAAATGTTATAAGATTACGAAATTTGCGTCATTAATGGCAGCAATGTTATTATTGGCGACTGGCTGTGCGTCAACTCCCCCAAAAAAATATGAGAAACATGCTGCCCGGCTGCTCATTCGTCTGCCACAGTCCTGCAATACTCCAAGCGGAGCCACGTTGGATGCAGAGGGCAGTATCATCCTGTCAATACCGAATTTCAACAGTGACGCTTTGTTGAAGGACGGGCTTATTGAATCGCCTGTTCCACCTAAGATGGTGAAGATCGACAAGAACAACGAACTGACCACGTGGTATGAATTCCGTGAAGAAGACATGCATCCAGACACAGGAAAAATCGGTCCCATGGACTGTGCTTTCGGACCTGATGGCAATCTTTATGTGGCAGATATGCAGGGCTTTTGGGATAATCATCAACAATCCCGTCTCCTTAGAATCGATGTCATAGACGGCCGGCCCGTTGGCATGGATGTTGTTGTAGAGGGTTTTATGGTTGCCAACGGTATGGTGTGGAAAGGGGATACCTTATTTGTAACGGAATCGGTTCTCGCCTACCCAAAAGGGAGTAAAAAGAATTCACAACTTCTCAGCGGGGTCTATGCTTTTAAAATTGACGAGTTGAAAAGCGGGTGTTTGATATTGCCTCCCTATGATGAGAACAATCCAGAAAGACATTTGATGGAGGTGTTTCGTTCCAGTGGAAGGGAAGGGTTCGGGGCCTATGGTGTGACCGTGGATGGGAAAGGAAATCTTTATACCAGTATCATTGAAGACGGGTTAATTTATAAGACAAGTTTCGACGATAAAGGTGAGCCGATCGAGACCAGGCTGTTTGCCAAAAGTAATGACATGGTTTCCGCCGACGGTATCGTGTGGCGAAAGGAAGACAATCGTATATATGTTGCTGATATACTGAATAACGCTGTTTTCGTGGTGGATATGAGCGGAAATGTTCAAACATTGAATAAAAAACCGGATACAGACGGAGCCGGTGGATCTCTGGACCAGCCATGCGAGGTGCTCATACGTGGCAACGAGTTGATCGTTATCAGCATGAACATACCATGGGAAGATCCAACCGGGTTGCTGGTCAACACGAAAATCAACGAGCCAAATACAATTTCAGTGATTCCACTTGAAAGAGGTGATATGTAAGGGCTGTGCGTTTCACGGGGAATCACATCCCGTGAACACTTACCGAAGCCTTACTTTGCTCAAAAAAGCTGACCACAATATGCTTAACGGAACAATCCTGTAATGGGAAGGAGATGAACCTTGACGTTTGTAGAAAAAAGAAAACATCCGAGAGTCGATATAAATAACCTCGTATCTTATCGTTGTGTGGATGACAACGGCAATCAGGCAAAGCAGGGGAGAGGAAAGTCTGTAAATATCAGTCAGGGGGGAATTCTCATAGAAACCCATGACCCTTTTGAATGGCAAGATATTCTACTATTGTCCATCGATATTGAAGATGAATCGGTGAGTATTAAAGGCAAGGTCATTTATTGCAATGCAGCGAATTTTGGAAAATTTCGAACCGGCATCCAGTTCCTCGAAACCAATGAAAAAATCGTATCATTCGTGATAGGGCTTTTAGAAACCTATAGCAAATTATTAGGTATAACTTAGGAAAACCTAATAATTATTCAACGCAGGTTTTTCTGTTTTTTCCCGAATATCAGCGGCAACGCTTCATCATGGATCTGCTGCCAGCGTTCTTTTCCGCCAAAGCTTTCGATGTAAAGTTTCATTTTGGGTTCGGTGCCTGACGGCCGGATGGCGAACCAGGAGCCATCTTCGATCACCACCTTGACCCCGCCGATGGGAGCGTTGTTTCCAGGAGCGGTGGTCATCACCGCCGAAATGGACAGCCCTGCCAATGTGGGCGTTTTGATGGCATCGGGTGTCAGGCTTTTTAAAATTTTCTTCTGTTCATCGGAAATTGGGCCGTCGACTCTTCTGTAATAGGGTTCTCCATATTTGGGCATCAATGTGTCGGCATAGATTTCATCGGGTGTTTTTCCTGTTTTTGCCAATATCTCTGCAGCCAGAAGCGACATACAAAATCCGTCTTTGTCCGTGGTCCACACGGTGCCGTCCTTTCTCAAAAAGGATGCCCCGGCGCTTTCTTCACCGCCAAACGCAACGGTTCCATCCAACATGCCGTCCACAAACCACTTAAACCCCACCGGGACTTCGTAAAGCGTTCTTTTTAATCCCCCCACAACTTTGTCGATCATGCTGCTGCTGACCAATGTTTTGCCGACGGCCAGAACTTTCCCCCATTTTGGCCTGTTCTTCAACAGGTACCAGATGGCCACCGACAGGTAATGATTCGGGTTCATTAGGCCACTGGGGCATACAATGCCATGTCTGTCGTAATCGGGATCGTTTCCCCAGGCAATGTCGAACTTTCCTGCCATACCGATTAGGTTTGCCATGGCGAAAGAAGAGGAGCAGTCCATCCTGATTTCCCCATCCGAATCAACGGTCATAAATCCGAATGTCGGATCGACATCTGTGTTTAAAATCGTAATATCCAGGTTGTACTTTTCGGCAATGGGTCCCCAAAAATGCACACCGGAACCCCCCATCGGGTCCACACCGATCCGGATGCCATGATTTTGAATGATCTTTATATCGATGACCTGCGACAGTGCGTCAACGAACGGCGTAATGAAATCCTGGGTATGGGTTGTATGGGCCTGACGCGCTTTCTCATAAGATATCCTCCGAATATTCGATCCATCTGAATTCATGAGCTGGTTTGCCCGGTCCTGGACCCAGCCGGTGATATCCACATCGGCGGGACCTCCCTGGGGGGGGTTGTATTTGAATCCGCCATCCTGGGGTGGATTATGGGAGGGCGTGACCACCACGCCATCTGCAAATCCTTTTGTTTTTCCCTTGTTGTGTTCCAGTATGAGAAAGGAGATAACCGGCGTCGGGGTGTATTCGTCTTTGGCATGGATAACCACGTTAACGTTGTTGGCAGAAAAAACTTCCAGCGATGTCCTGAATGCCGCTTCGGAAAGTGCATGGGTGTCAAAACCCAGATAGAGGGGGCCGTTGATTCCTTTTGATGTTCGATATTCGCAAATGGCCTGTGCGGTTGAAGCAATATGCATTTCATTAAACGTGCCCTTAAAGGCACAGCCTCTGTGTCCGGAGGTTCCAAATGATACCGGGCCCGATGGGTCCAGAGTATAGTAAGACGCAACCAGTTTAGGAATGTTGACCAGCATAGACCTTGGCGCCGGCTTTCCAGCCAGTGGATGTTGTTTCATTGGATTTTTCCTTTCATTTCATCGTCTCCACGGTTTGAAAAAAAGTATTATCCATGAAGCGATCTTACAAATGAAAACTCCCCGCGCCCTGATTTCATTGAATCGTATCAGGCCGCAGCCCGGTCAATGCCGGGTAAGTTGCCGGTATTTGATCCTGTGAGGACGATCGGCCTCAGCACCCAGCCGCTTTTTGCGGTCCGCCTCGTATTCCGAATAATTTCCCTCGAACCATACCGTCCGGCTGTCTCCTTCAAAGGCCAGAATATGCGTGGCAATACGGTCTAAAAACCAACGGTCGTGGCTGATCACCACCGCACACCCGGCGAAATTTTCCAGAGCTTCTTCCAGGGCGCGAAGGGTGTTTACGTCAAGGTCATTGGTGGGTTCGTCTAGAAGAATGACATTGGCACCCTGTTTGAGCATGCAGGCCAGATGAACACGGTTGCGTTCGCCGCCCGATAGCATGCCGACCTTTTTTTGCTGGTCGGTACCGGTAAAATTGAATCGAGCCACATATGCCCTGGATTTGACTGACATGTTGCCGAGTTCGATCACATCTTCTTTGTTTGAAATCACCTCCCAAATGGTTTTTTGCGGATCAAGACTTTCCCGGCTCTGATCCACATAGGCCATTCGAACGGTTTGTCCGATCCGGATACTGCCCGTGTCCGGTGTTTCCTGGTCTGTTATCATCTTAAACAACGTGGTCTTTCCGGCACCATTGGGCCCCACCACGCCGACAATGCCGCCTGGCGGCAAAAAGAATGACATGTTTTCGACCAGCAAGCGATCGTCGTAACCTTTGGATACATTTTCGGCCTCAACCACCAGATTACCCAGACGAGGCCCCGGTGGTATATAGATTTCAAGATCTCTGGCTCGCGACGCGCTTTCACGGCTCAGCAGTTTTTCATATGCACTGATTCGAGCTTTGGATTTAACCTGCCGGGCCTTGGGGGTCATCCTGATCCATTCCAATTCCCGTTGAAGGGTTTTTTGACGATGGCTTTCGGCTTTTTCCTCTTGTCTGAGACGCTCCTGTTTTTGTTCGAGCCATGAAGAATAATTGCCTTTCCATGGAATGCCGTGACCCCGATCGAGTTCCAGAATCCAGCCGGCAACGTTATCGAGAAAATACCGGTCGTGGGTCACTGCGATGACGGTTCCGGGGTATTGATGAAGATGATGCTCAAGCCAGGCTACGGATTCGGCATCCAAATGGTTGGTGGGTTCGTCCAAAAGCAGAATGTCCGGCGCGCGGAGCAACAACCGGCAAAGGGCCACCCGGCGTTTCTCCCCTCCGGACAGTACACTTACCAATGTATGCCCTGGCGGGCAGCGCAGCGCATCCATGGCCATTTCCAGGCGGGCGTCAAGGTCCCACGCATCTGCTGCATCCAGTTTTCCCTGGACTTCTCCCTGTCGTTCGATCAGGCGAGACATCTCTTCATCGGACATGGGCTCGGCGAACTTTTCGTTGATGCGGTTGAATTCATTCATGAGTTCAACGCTTGTCTGTACCGCTTCTTCAACGGTTTCTTTGACGGTTTTGGTGTCATCAAGAACCGGCTCCTGCTCCAAATATCCCACGGTGTGTCCCGGGGATAAAATCAACTCTCCGTTAAATTCCGTGTCCTTGCCCGCCATGATACGCAAAAGAGAGCTTTTTCCCGAGCCGTTGAGTCCCAAAACACCAATTTTAGCGCCATAAAAATACGACAATGATATGTCTTTAAGAACTTGCTTTTTATCATAATACTTGCTCACCCGAACCATGGAGCATATGATTTTATTTGGCTGATCACCCATGATGTTTCCTTTTCATAAAAAAAGCGACGGTTGACATCCTGTCTCAACTTCGGCTAGAATATTTATTCGTCATTTGA
>JAHECI010000013.1:0-3859 GCA_024641825.1 Desulfobacterales bacterium
TTGGCAAGACGCGCTGAAGATGTTTCCTTTTGGGATATTATTGAGGCTATTGAGGGGCCTTCGTTCTTTTTTCAATGTGCTGAAATTCGGAAAAAAAATATTTTTGTGGATGATCCATCTGAGTTTACAGATGAATGTCCTTGTCTGATAAAAGTGGTTATACACGAAGCGGAGGAACTGTTTCGCAATAGGTTAAGAACCAAGTCTCTACGCTGGTTGTATGATCAAGCACACAATAATTTTTCAGAGGAAAAAAAGAGGGCAATTAGCGAATGGATTAAAACTATATGACCTTCTCGGCAAGCTGATCAAAGAATTTCACAATATTCAGCGTTACCACAGCTATTCAACAAGATTGGTAGTTACATGGGATAGGCTGCTTAAAGAGTGTTGCCTGATCTGGTGATATATTGAGAGTATCCCATAAAATATCATTCTTAAAACATCAGCGATCTTACCAAAACCCCTGATGGCTTGGACTGGAATTTTTTTGTTGAAAGGTTTTATGCAAGGTTTATTTCCAGTGGATGATAGGTTCGGGATTATTGTCAGCACAGTTCAATAAAAATGAGAATCCGGTCAGGGGTGGAGAAATCGGATAGTAAGGTAACTTTGGCCTTT
The DNA here is from genome assembly GCA_024641825.1 of Desulfobacterales bacterium. Classification (GTDB taxonomy): domain Bacteria; phylum Desulfobacterota; class Desulfobacteria; order Desulfobacterales; family UBA11574; genus JAAXQD01. Next base: position 622 of record JAHECI010000013.1, read on the forward strand.
TTTTAAAAAGGCCGAATTAAATAAAATAAGCATTAATGATTATTTGTCAAGAAAATCAATAGGGTATGCCCACTTATGGCATCATTGATAAAGGGTGCCTATTGAAAGTAAGGGGTGTGCTTGATCAGATGTTTTGAATATAAGATCTTTACCCAAAAGCGGTTTGAGTTTTGGTCCCAGTGCTTATTTCATAATGCGCAACTGCCATCTTCACCGCCTGTTTTAATCCTAAACAATCCCAAGGTTTTTTAATAAAACGATAGACCCATCCCTTTTCAAGAGCTTCCAATGCTTTATCAAAATCCAGATGAAAGGTCATAATAATCCCCAATGTATTGGGAGATTCTTGTTTGGCCTTTTTAAAAAATTCTATGCCATCCATCTCGGTCATCGATTGATCCGCCATGACAACGGCAAACTCTTGTGTATCTATTACGCTCAGAGCGTCAAGCGGGCTGGCGAAAGCAAATAGGTGATAAGGCTCGTCCCTGAATACCCATTTTAAGGATTCAAGCACACTAAAAGAATCGTCAACACACATAATATAAGGTTTCACTCCACGATCTCCTTTGAATAGAATTTTAACCCAACACTATACAACATGCATGCCAAATTTCGTTTCCGGTGTATAAAATGGTGAAGGGGGCAGTTGAAAAGAGCTTTTTAATTTTTTAGAGAGTACAATGCCTTTGTTCGACGTCGCCTGAATACCTTGTCCCGCTTTCAACGGAAGGCGGGCAGCTTTATTTTAAAGGTGTTCCAAGGGATGGTGATAAAATACACATTTTTTTAAAACCGATGAATAATACGTGGCTCAGAGGGGGAAATTTGATGGGGAAAAATAAAAATGCCCAGAAAAATGTGCATACATGCACATTTTTCTGGGCATGCTTAGGAATCTCATGCCCACCGTAAACTATGAAAATTTACTTTTTTTCAGCAATTTTGAATCCAATTCGTTTTTTTCTCTGCCGGCTGACAATCTGGTTTTAATAAGCTTGTCGAATGAAATGTAAGGACTGGAATCTTTGAAACCCTCAACCTCAACAATTTTAAATGCCGGATCAATTCTTCATGAGTTGTTCGGGTCAGGGGATGTTCAGCCCGGCTTCTTCGAAAATAGGGCGCAGATAGTCAAGGCTTTCCCGGCCGGCCGCTTCCGGAGTGTCCACATACGGATACAGTTCCAGGCTGATGTCGTCCTGATAATCCGACCGGGCGATGGTTTTTAATATATCCGGAAATTGGATGGCGCCGTGCCCGGCGATCAGGTGGTTGTGAGACCGGTCCTCGGCAATGTCTTCGATGTGAATGTGGCCGATCCATTGGAAAAGCTCTTCGAAGGCGGCCGAAGGATCCTCGCCGGCGCAGAAAAAATGACCGATATCAAAATTCAATCCCACGGCCGGAGATTTGACGTCCTTGATAAAGGATCTGAACTCTGCGGTATTTTCCATCAACAGGTCCGGCTCGGGTTCCACCAGGATTTTGACCCCCAGTTCTTCGGCCAGAGGAATCACCTGGTCCATCCCCTGGTGAAACAGAGCCATGGCGTCTTTTCTCGACAGGTTGTTCATGGGACCGCCCGGGGGGATGGAAATGTTTTTGCAATCCAGTGCGGCGGCGGCTTTCAAACAGTCAGCGGTATGTTGGATCCGGATGTCGCGTCTTTCTTTGTCCGGCTCGATCCAGGACGGAAGATACATATCCCCAACGGCGTAAAGGGTAAAGCTGTTGATGTTGGTGAGTTTCAGGTTGTGTTTTTCGAGGGTTTTTTTGACCCGGGTCATTTCGGCCCCTGGAAAATCGGGGGGGTAGAGGTGGGGTCTGTCGCCCATGATCTCGACACCTCGAAACCCCAGGGCGGCGATTTTTTCAAAGGATTCAAAAATAGAGAACTTAACAAATGCGTTGGTGCTGTAAGCGAATATCATATTTTTTTCCTTGAGACCGTTGCAAAAAAGATAAAAAGTTTAACGTGCCTAAAGTAAGGCATTCTTGCAATTTTATTTTTAAAATCAGCCTTGCTTCTGGGACAGAGGGTTAACGGGTTGGGCTCACTTTAAGCACTTCTCATCACACGCTTTTTCCAGCTTCTTCAGACTTTGAATCTGATCCTGAAAACTCAGGGGCGGATTCTCGCCCAGGGGTTTTTTAAAATAAAATCCCAGTTCCGGAATCGGTCCGGTGCGGCCGGCCATTTTCAGTGCCGCCATCCACCGGGCAAGATCCAGAACCAGCGGAGCGGCCAGGATCGAGTCCCGGGCTTGAAAGTTCAAACGGATACTCATGGGGAGGCCGAACATCCCCTGAAAATCGATGGCATCCCAGGCTTCCTTGGCATCGCCCCGGGGCGGGTAGTAGTCGATATGGACTTTGTGACACGGTTCTCCGTATCGCTCCCCAACGGAGTAGCCCAGGATATCATCCAGAAGTTCGGTCTTGTTGGCCACTTTTCCGGCTGCCCGATCCGGATCCATGAGGTTCTTCCCGTCGGCGTTCCCCAGGATGTTGAGGCTGTACCATCCATCCACAAAAAGATTTCTTGCTTTGAGTGCCGAGGCCAATACGACCTTGAGATAGGTCTGGCCGGTCTTGCCGTCGCACCCGGATATGGGGACTTCATGTTTAATTGCTTCCTGAAGAACCACCGGGATTTCCAACGAGTTGGGGGAAAAATTTACCACCGGGACTCCGGAAAAAATGGCTGCCAGAACATAGGCCAGGTCCGGGTGGCTCCCGGGATCCGCCTCGGCATAAAGGCGGTCAAGGCTCGTGGTATTTTCAAGATTGTTGGGTACACACGCCGGCAAGAGGTCGATGAGGATGGGCTGAGCATCGGCATATCGTTGCCGGAGGGTCTGGATATCCTGCATGAGATGCTCGATTTGGTCTTTAAGATCGAGATCTGCGGTTGGGACCTCGAATAGGGGCATCTCGTCGAGATCCGTCTGAAACGGTTCCCAGAGACGCTCCGGCAATACCCCGTGATGGTGTATACATTCACTCAGTTTCCCGGATTCCGTATCCCAGCCGGTCATGTGGACGGCATGGGGCGGTCCCAGATAGGAAAAACTGTTGCGGGTTGTCAGGCTGGGCAAGACGGTTTCGGGATCTTTGCCCATGGCAGCGACGGCCACAGCCACCGTGGAGGCCACAGCGCCTTTGGCGCCGGCAATCATTAACAGCAGTGATCGAGATTTGGAATCGTTGGAATTTGTCATCGATAAACCTTATT
>JAHECI010000013.1:3959-9909 GCA_024641825.1 Desulfobacterales bacterium
AGGATCTGTATTTGTGTTTCAGCAGCAACGCATTTCCGGTGACGCTGAGGCTGCTCAGGAGCATGGCGCACACAGCGACGATGGGGGTCAGCAGCCCGCTCATGGCAATGGGTATGCTGATGGTGTTGTACACCAGAGAAAACATCAGATTCTGGTGAATCTTTCGGTTTACATGTTTGGCCAGATTCAGATAATCCAGAATCTGGCGGGGATTTCCCTGCATCAGCGTAATATCCGCGGCCTCTTCGCCCAGATGGCTTCCGGAGTGGACGGCTACGGCCAGATCCGACTGTACAAGGGCCGGGGCGTCATTGATGCCGTCACCCACCATGGCAACGATGTTCCCTTTTTCCTGCATATCCCGAATCAACTCGGCTTTATCCCCAGGAAGTTTTCCGCCGTATGCATGCTGAATGCCCAGCATATTTCCGACGGCCCGTGTGGTATCTTCTCCGTCCCCGGATACCAGTGCTGTATGGTATCTCTTGTTCTGCAGTGTTTCGACGGTGTTGGACGCCGTTTTCCGAAGACGGTCTCCAAAAACGAACACGGCACACACCTGTTCTCCATAGCTCATATAGACCGCTGACTGCACTTTCTCATATTTTTTAGGGGCTGCCGGTATTGCCGAAGGTTCTTTCAGGCTTTTGACAATAAAATCTTTGGATCCTATTCTGACGTGGTTTTCTCCGAGTTTCCCGGACATTCCGTTTTCAAACCTCTGTATGTCTTCCACGGGCGCCGGCAGCACCCTGGTTTCTTGGGCTTTTCTTCTGATTTCAACGGCGATGAAATGATCGGACGTTTTTTCCAGTGCGGCTGCCATGGAGAGAATCTGCTTTTCAACAAAGGGTTCCATAACGACGATATCCCGTAAGATCCATTCCCCTTCGGTCAGGGTCCCGGTCTTGTCGAAGACAATGGTATCGATTCTCTCCGCCTGCTCAAAGGCCGAAAAATCCCGGACTAAAATACCGGTATGTCCTGCCAGAGAGATCCCGGCAACCCGGGTGATGGGTATGGCAATGCCCAGAGCGCAGGGACACGAAATGACCATGACCGTGACAGACCGGATCATGGCGGTTTCAACGGACAGGCCCGACAGAAGACAGACCCCTCCGGTTCCGATGGAAAGCAGCATCACCAGGGGCACGAACCAGCGGAGGATACGATCGGTTTTTGCTTCCAGGGGAATCTTTTTCCCCAGAGCTTTTTCCATAATGTGGATCATCTGCCCCAGGGTCGATCCATCGCCGATGCCTTGGGCACTGGCCCTGAAGGTTCCCTGCAAGATCCGGGTTCCGCTCCGGATTCGGCTTCCGGCTTTGATTCGTACGGGGAGAGCTTCACCGGTGAGAGAAGATTCGTCAACCGTGCCCGAACCGTCGAGTATCCGCCCGTCTGCAGGGATAATTTCATTTTCTTCTACCCTGAAAACGTCTCCGCGTTGGAGAGCTTCCACCGCGACATAACGGCCGCGGGGGAATTCATCGCTGCAGATTTTGACCTTGGTGGGCCGAAGGGAGAAAAAGTTTGAAAGGTCTTTTTGCACGGAATCTTTGGCTTTTTTTTCGATGGTTTTGCCCAGCAAGGTCAGGGTGATGAGCATGGCGGCGGTATCATAATAGAGATGAATGCTTCCGGAAAGAAGATTGAACGTACTGTAAACGTAGGCGGTAAGGGCGCCGATGGCGATGAGCGTTTCCATGCCGAAGGCGGCGGAGATGAATCCGGCCCAGGCTTTTCGAAATATTTTGGGGCCGCCGTAAAACAGGACGATGCTGGCGAGTATAAAAATCGGCCAGGAGAGTTTTTGGACGGTGTCCGGGGTCAGGTGGATGAAAAATCCGGAATAAAGGGAAAAGGAGAGCATCATCACGTTGGCGGTGAGAAATGCAGAGATGGCAAAACGGATGAAATCCTTTTTGGTCTCCATCCCCAGGGTATCTTCTTCGGGCTCCGCCGCCCCATATCCCAGTCGGCCGATGGTTCGGATAATCCGTTCCGGGGAGGTCAGAACCGGATTGTATTCACATCGAACCGTGTCCGTTGAAAAATTGCACGCTGAGTGCACGACACCGTATTGTTTGCCCAGGGCGTGCTCGATCACCCAGGCGCAGGCCGGACACCACATATCGCTGACTTTCAGGGTAATGCCAAGGGTGTTGGATGGGGATTCACTTTTTCCTTCTATTTCAGGTTCAGAACCGGTTGGTTCCAGAGAAAGGGGCGGTTCCCAAGGGCCTTGGGCCGGGCGGGCCTCCAGATCCGATTCCGAAACCGGGATGATTCCCATTTCCAGGCACGTTTTGAACAGTGGTGTCTGTTTAAACTGCACCGGGTCCGGAGCATCGGAAGCTTCCATGAGCATGATGAACACCTGCCGGCAACCGACGCAGCAGAAGGAGAATTCTCTGTGCTCTGAACGCCAGATAATGGGGCCGTGCCGTAAGGAGAGGCCGCAAAGGTCGCAGGAAACAGCGGAAGGATTCATTTCATTCGCGGGGTCCCAGAGATTTTATATGGGCAACGATCCGCCAGCGATCGTTCACCGCGATGGTGGTGGCAAGGGCCGGCTGTCTGCCATTGGGAACTCCGTAACTGATCTCTTTAAAGAGGGTGCCTTGGGGCATGGACTGAACCCGGGGACTCTGCAGATCTCCGGGCAGGGGATGAAAACTCTGACCCACCGTGCCGTTGCCGTCATAGGACTTTCCATGGCACTGGGCACAGTACGTAAAATAGAGAGACTTTCCCGACTCAATGACCTGGGGATCGTCATTCTCAAACGGCGATATTAGATCTTCTCCCTCCAGATGTCTAAAGACAGCCTCTCCGCCGGTAACGGGTATCACCGATTTTTCCATAATCAGCATCGGTTTTTCGTAGGGCCGAACCGCAGGGGTTTCCCACATGCGTCCGACCTGGAGGTTTTCATCGTACAGGGTCAATCCCGTATAGACCGTTGTGAGCACAACGGCCACCAGCAAAATTAGAATCATGATTCGCTTCATCTATTCCCCCTTGGCGCCTTTCACGTGCTGAGGGTAGGGGAGCACCTGGTAGAGTGCGTAGGGTGATTCCCCGGGGACATCCTTGACCGGGCGGTAGTTCCAGGTGGGTTGGCCCATATCCCCTACGACAAAAAACGAAAAAAACCCTTTACCCAGTATCCACGCCAAAAGCAGCGCAATGATGACCCAGGTGCCAAAAGTGGACTCTTTTCCGGTTGAATGTGTCATTTTATATGATTACTCCCAAGAGACCGGTACCCAAAATATAAAAGAAAACCCAGACGATGGTACCGGCGATGATCAGCATCATGGACAGGGGAAAAGGGGCATTCCTGTCTTCGATTCCTTCGGGGAACCGGTAAATGATCTTCTGTTTCCGCTCGTTTTCATCTTCGCTTCGAAGGTGGCTGAAGGCCAGCGCCAACCCGAATACCACCATAAAAATCAGCGTCGGAAACACATACAGCATGATGTGCTGAAAGCTCAGCAGATTAAAATATCTCATGGGGGTTCCCTTTAAAAATGTTTCCCGTTTAACCGCTTGGTTACGGCCCCTTTGCACTCAAAAGTGCAAAGATCAGCACCGTCCCGCTGGCGGCCAGACCTGCCAATGCCAGGAGCACGAGGGCATAGGCTTCATACCGATTAAAGGTCGAGATCTTTGCAGCAGATGGTTCGTGCTCATCTTCCAGGGGCAGAAATCGTGCCCGCTTCTGATCTTTAAACTGGCCGTTTTTCAGGGCCCAGAAAAAAACCGCCAGGCTGATGCCAAAGCCCAATGCCATGTATGTTATGAAATATGGAAAATACATTTTTCGTCAATTGGTCAATTGGTCAATTGGTCAATTCGTTAAATGGTTAAATGGTTGATTGGTTAAATGGTTGATTTGTCGATTTGCTTATAACTATTTGACGATTCATCCAATCAACCATTCTACAAACTCATGGTTCATACGCCGCATCGATCCCCTTGGGTTCGGTATCGGCATCGGTTTCATTGATGAAGTTGACCGCCACATAATTGCCCACGTCCCAGATTTTTTCCGACTCCAGCTCGCGTTTGAAATAGGGCATGGCCGTGCCGGTGATGCCGTTCATAATCTGGTAGTATAGAATTCCTCCGGAAATTCCTCTGTCCTTCAAAATGGTAAAATTCAGGGGCGGTGGATACACATACGGTTGCGCCGGCCCCATGCCGTCACCGATGGGACTGTGGCATCCGAGACAAAAATCCTGATAAATTTTATGCCCCCTGGCCAGTCCGGCTTCGGTGGTCGGATAGGGGTTGGGGAGATTTCGCCAACCATCGGGTACGTTGTCGTGAAGCCATTTCACATTGGCTTCCGGACCCCTTTCATAGGCCTCGATGGCTTCTTTTTTCCAGAATTGTTGTCTTTCAACCCGTTGGTCTGAATTTTTAAGCCCGAGACTCTGGGCGTAGGTCGTTAACTTCTTAATATCTTCCGTGCCGAGAAAGGCAAAGGCCGGCATAATGGATAGGGGCCGGGTATATCTGGGGTTGATAAAATGGGCCAGATGCCAGTCATCCGGATGCTCCCCGCCTTCCTGGGAAAGATCCGGTCCGGTACGTTCCGAGCCGAGCAAAATGGGTTTGTCTTGAATATAATCACCGGCCTGGGCGATCCGTTCAGCACCCAATCCCCAGTCTACGGAACGGATGGATTGACTGTGGCAGTAAACACAGCCGTTGGCAATATAGATGGCCCGGCCGTCGGCTTCCTGGGTGGTCCGTGAACGAAAGATATCCGAGGGTGCTTGGATACGGGTGGCGTACGGCATGAACACCACCATAAACACAATGACACCCAAAATTAGGAGGCTTCCGATGACCACTGTCCTTGGTGTCATATTCATGAGATTTCTCCGGCGTTGAAAAACAAGGATCTAACGATGTTGTACAATCCAAGAACTGCCGAGCTGAAAATCATGAGACCGATAGAAGCCCGGGTGATATAGTATACGTGCATTTCCGGAAGAATCCGGTAAACGGTTTCGCCGTTGAGCCAGGCATTGCCTTGAATCAGCCCCACAATGGTCAGCACTACGGTGAAACCGATGACGCCGAGGAGGATCATCCAGTACTGAAAATCCGCCAGGAATCTGCTGTAGAGGGGTCTTCCGGTGATTCGGGGCAGGATGTAGTAAAGTCCTCCCAGGGAGATCATTCCGGCAAACCCTAAAACACCCACATGGGCATGGGCCACGACCCAGTTGTTAAAATGCGTCACCCGCTGCACATCCGGAAGCGCCATCATGGAACCCTGAATGCTCACGAAGAAATACATGATGGTGCCGGTAAAGACGAATTTGGCGCCGATGTCGGCATGTATCTGTCCGAGTTTTCCTTTTGCCGTGTACCAGATGTTAATCAGAAAGGCCATAACCGGTATGACCATGGCCACGCTGTCTACAATGGAAATGACTTTGAGCCATGTGGGCACCGGTACCTGAAGCAGATGGTGGGTTCCGATATGGGTGTAGACCACCAGCAACGACCAGAAACCGAACAGGGATAGGGTGTGGCTGTACAGGGGCGCCCGGCAGGCCCTGGGAATCACATAGTAGGCCACCCCGGCGGACAAGGGGGTCAACAGCAGACCGAAAACATTATGGCCGTAGAACCAGAGAAGGATTGCATCCGGGATGCCCACCAGAGATCCGCTGTCAGGCCGCCAGATGACGTTTCCAAGGCTGAACGTTACCGCGGTCAGAATGATACCGGCGCAGACATACCAAACCGAAACATAGAGGATCGGTTCTTTGCGCCGGGCAACGGTCATGATCAGGTTGACGAAAACCAGGGAAAACGCCCCAACGATCATCATGTCGATGGGCCAGATCATTTCGGCGTACTCCCTTCCCTGAGAGTATCCCGAGGCCAGGCTGACCACGACGAAGACCAGGGCAAAATTCCA
>JAHECI010000013.1:10009-11844 GCA_024641825.1 Desulfobacterales bacterium
AACTGTGACAGGCCAGCCAGCAGTCCAGATTGGCCCCTTTGCTTTTGTGACATTCAACGCAGAATCCCATTTTGAATCGTTTTCCTCCAATTCGATCCATGGTTTCGATCTGTCCATGGCATTTTTCACATTCGACGTCCTTTTTAATATGCCGCTGATGATTGAACAGAACGTGTTCGGGAACATAGAAGACTTTTTTCCAGGGGGTCGGCGTCCGGGTGTTAAAATATTCATGTTCCTTCTGAATCCAGGGGTGATTGGCAATGATGTATTGGTGACAGTACAGGCATTTTTCAACCGGGGGAATTCCCGGATGAATCGACCGTTCCACATACGGATGGCAGAACCGGCACTGGATGGCCTTGACACCCGCATGGACCCGGTGGCTGAAAGGGATCGGCTGCTCGGGACCGATTCGGGTGGCCGGCGGCATGTAAAAAAAATAGAGAAAACCCAGAATCAGCGATACACACAGTCCGGTCCATAAGAGCGGAACCCAGTTCTTGGCCAACGAAGACAGGGTGTCACCGAAAGCGGTGATAAATCGCATGGGCTTGCCACCGGTACCGACGATCACGGCCACGACCAGAACCGATAGTATCGCGATGGTGGTGATCAATATTTCCATCACGTCACCTCCCTGTCGGTAGCCCGGAGCAGTTCGGGAAACAGATTCAGGAAAACGGTAACGGCCAGTGCCATGAGACCCGAAAATCCTAAGAAAATCAATCCGTCCATAAGGCCCAGGGGCAGGGCGGACCCATGGGGATTTAACGCCGGCCCAATGAGCAGAAGATGCTCCAGCCAGATCCCCATGATAACAACCGCGCAAAGTATACTCATGAACTGAGGTTTGGTTTTGATCTTTTTGTTCAACAGAATGAAAAACGGAAGGATAAAGCAGATGATAAAGATAAACCAGGCCAGAGAATTCCAGGGCGGGGTCATGGTTCGTTCGATAACGTAGGCGGTTTCTTCGGGAATATTGCCGTACCAGATGACCACCAGCTGGACGTAAAAAAAGTCGGCCCAAACCAGGCAGAAGGCAAAAAAGAGTTTTCCGATATCATGAAAATTCGACGGTTTCAGCCTAAACTCGATTTCCGGATACAGATGAAGTGCCGATGCGAGGATGATGAGACCCCCCAGGCCCACATAAAATGCCTTTACGAAGGTATAGGCGCCAAAGAGGGTGGAATACCAGTGGGGATCCATGCTCATCACCAGATCAAAGCCGATCAGGGAGAGGATTATCGCAAAAGCGAGAATATAGAGAATCCCGAAAACCGTCATCCGGCGGTTGCATGTTTGGGCATCCGGGATGCGTTGATCCCACCGTTTGTATAAAAAGGTCCGGATTCTGCCGGAAGATATGGAACGGTCCAGCTTCAGCCAGAAGGCATGGTAAAGATATAAAAACCCCAAACCGTAAAGGATCAGCAGACCCACAGAATCTCTGGTAAAAAGAAACGGGATGTTCAGCCAGACCTCTTTACCGTGAAGATCCTGATGCAGCCATGGAAAAAGGTCGTTTCTCCCCAGAAAGAGAATTAAAAAGAGGCCGAAAGAAATGGGAAAAAACGCGGTAAAAGATTCGGCAAGGTTCGACAACGGCCCGCTCCACCGGGCTTTGACCGTGTGCATGACCACAGAGAAAAGGAGACCGCCCTGGGCGATGGACGACCACAGCAAAAAATTGATCAGATATGCCTGCCAGGCCCGTTCGGGGTGCCGGCCCATAAGCCCCACAATAAAGGCACCCAGGCCGATAATGATCAGGGACAGACAGATGAGAACCCACGGTTTTTTCTTTAAAACGGCTGTGTTGTTATGTG
>JAHECI010000013.1:11944-13623 GCA_024641825.1 Desulfobacterales bacterium
TTCTTGTTCTTCTGAAAAAATATTTATCTCGCCGCCTCTGGTTTGAAAAAAGGCTTTGAGCCCTTCCAATTCATCTGCTTTGCAGGCGGCCAGAATTCCGAAGTGCTCTCCCGAGCATCGGGGATCATATTCCCCGAGCCCGGTGAATTCCGGGAGCTGCATCTGGTGGATGAGACCTGCAACATTGCCGAAAACAGCGAACAAAATGGTAAACTCGAACCCCACGATAAAAAACGGCACCAGCGCGATGACCGGCTTTCCGCTGACAACGAGATTCCATTGAGAGGCGGTAAATGCGGCCAGGAGAAAACCGGCAAAAAATCCGGTGATTCCGCCGGCCAGGGTAAAATAGCCGATCTTGCTCTTTTTCAAATCCAGTGCATCGGATATTTTATGGCTGGGAACGGGACTGTGAACCCGACGCAGGGACCAGGGTGAATCCTTGATGGCCTCGATGGCCGATACGGCCCGGTTTTCGTCCGTGAACAGACCCATTACCCGATACTCAGTCCCCATGGCTGGCTCCTTGATCGACGGTTTCCTTCATCTCCGTCATCGAGACCGACGGCAGGTGCTTCACAAAGAGTAAAAAGAGAAAAAAGAACAGGCAAAAAGCGCCCAGCATGATACCGAATTCGATGATCGTCGGTGAATAGAGGCCCCAGGCATGGGGGATAAAATCACGGCTCACACTGCTGATAATAATTACGAAACGCTCATACCACATACCGATATTGACAAATATTGAAATGCCGAACAGCCAGAAAATGGTCGTCCGGATCTTTTTGAAAAAGAAGAGCAAGGGGATGATGGTGTTGCAGACGACCATGATCCAGAATCCGAGTGCATAGTCGCCGGTGGGGCGATATTTGAAGATGGCCATTTCCACCGGATTTTGGCTGTACCATGCGATAAAGAACTCCGTGGCATAGGCAAACCCCACGATGAGGCCGGTGAAAATAATGGTTTTGGCGACGCTTTCCAAAACTTCTAGGGTGATGATTTTTTCATAATGGAAGAGCTTTCGAATGGGAATCATCAGCGTCAGGACCATGGCCAGTCCGGAATGGATGGCGCCGGCCACGAAATAGGGCGCAAAAATGGTCGTGTGCCAGCCGGGCACAACAGCCAGAGCAAAATCCCATGACACCACGCTGTGAACTGAAATCACCAGCGGTGTCGCCAGGGCCGCAAAAAAGAGATATCCCCGGGCATAATGCCGCCACTGCTCATGGGCGCCGGTCCATCCTAAAGAGATCACCGTGAAGATCTTCTTGCGTATTCCCGTGGCGCGATCGCGCACGACGGCGAGATCCGGAAGCATGCCGGTGTACCAGAACAGCGAACTCACCGTAAGATACGTGCTGATGGCCACCACGTCGAACATCAGCGGCGATTGAAAATTCTGCCACAGGTTTCTCTGATTGGGGATGGGGAGCATATAAAAGACCAGCCAGACCCGGCCCAGATGAATAAACGGAAAGAGTCCGGCAATGCAGACCGCAAAGACCGTCATGGTTTCAGCAGCCCGTGCAATGGGATTCCGCCATCCGGCTCTGAGCAGGTGTAAAATGGCGGAGATGAGGGTTCCGGAATGGGCAATCCCCACCCAGAAAACAAAATTGATGAGGTAGGTTCCCCAGGCCACCGGGTTGTTCATTCCGGCCACGCCGATGCCG
>JAHECI010000013.1:13723-22777 GCA_024641825.1 Desulfobacterales bacterium
AGGTAAATTACGGCCGGTTTGGTGTTCAGGTATCCCATGACCTGATAGGCCCGGGGATCCGTTGCCTGTTTTCTGACCCGGCTTTTCGGGTCCATGAAATTTCCGAAAACGATGGCATTGGTGGGACAGGTTTGCACGCAGGCCGGAACCACGTCGCCGTCTTCGATCATTCTATTTTCATTTTTTGCGACACCGTGGGCATACTTGATTCGCTGAATGCAGAACGAGCATTTTTCCATGACCCCTTTGCTGCGAACGGTGACATTGGGATTCAGCTGCAAACTCATCGGATCGGGCCATTCCCAGTCGAACCAGTTGAAGCGCCGTACCTTGTAAGGGCAGTTCTGGGAGCAAAAGCGGGTTCCGATGCAGCGGTTGTAAATCTGGTTGTTGAGGCCCTCTTTGGAATGGTGGGGGGCATACACCGGGCACACCGATTCGCACGGTGCATTGTCGCAGTGTTGACACATCATGGGGAGAAACGTGATTTTTTCCCCGCTTTCAGGATCCTGATAACGTTCCACCCGAAGCCATGCCATTTCACGGCCTTGGATAATTCGTTCTACGCCCACCACCCCGATGTTGTTCTCTGCGTAGCACGCCGCCGCACAGGCGCCGCATCCAATGCATTTGTCCAGGTCCACTGTCATGCCCCAACGATAGGTGTCGTGGTCATGGGGTGGATAGAAGTCTCGTTGGGGATCGTATCCTTGGGGCAAAGGAAGGGTAAACGGAAAGTCTTCCATGGTCAAACCGTGTTTTTCATGGGATTTGCCGTGTTCGAGTTGATCCAGGGAAACAGAGAGGGCGATTTTTCGACCATGCTGGATCCGGCTGCCGTCGGTATGTGCCAGTTTTACACTGCGTCCGGTTGCCCGGACCGATACGGTGGTGGTTGCCCAGAGAGGACCCCCTGAAACAGGGTCCGTTTCCCGAGGAAGCAGGACCAGCGGATTCGTTCCCATTCGGGCGGCATACCTTCCGTAATCCTGATGCCCCTGTCCGATGGCCATCACCAGGCTGTTCGGATGGACCCCTTCGGTTTCATAAACCGGCGCATTCAATCGACCCGTTTCAGACTGAATTTCAACCATGTCTTCCTGGGCCAGCCCTTTTGTTTTCAGGGTCTTCGGATGCATCAGTACCGGTGTCTGCCAGGCGATCTGGGTCAGAGGGTCCGGCACCTCACACAGCCAGGGCCGGTTGGCACCGCGGCCGTCGAAAAACCGGATCGACGGAACCGCCATGAACGCCAATTCGGATGGCGGCGGTATTGAAAGATTGTCAAAAGCTTTGTGCAATAATGCCGGTTCGATTTCAGGGGGCCGAAAAGTCGGGGCTCGACGGTTCTGCTTGAAAATACCGCCCTGTTGAAGGGCCTGAATCCACCCTTTCGTGTCTTCAATGCGTTTCTTTTCCGTCAGATGACGGTAGAGATATGCCGTGTAATTATCGGGTGTTTGGCCGCCGTCGCTGCGTAAGAATAGGTCTCCGATACCGGGGGCCTCGGTCAAAGGCCCCATGGCGGGCTGGAGGGTGGATACCATTCCGCCCTTGCCGCTGTATTCATCCCAGGTTTCCAGGGGAAGTCTTGTGGGAATCACCAGATCGGCCAGTGCGGTGGTTTCATCCATAAAGTTGGAAAAACTGACCACAAAAAGGCGTTTCTGCTTCAGTGCTTCGGTGACCGTGGGTTCCCATGGCATTGAAAAAACCGGATTGGTGTTATTGAGCAGCAAGAGGTCGACCGGATCTCGATTCAAACGTTCAAAAAAGGCAAGAACTCGAGATCGCCGGGCTGCCGTCTCCACCCGATGTCGTCCCTCGAAATCGAAAAGCGTCAGTTGGGGGTCGAATATCAAGTTCAGCAGGTTCGCCGCCATGTTCGCTTGGAGGGCGTTGTCGCAGGCGGTGCCGGGGCCGATAATCAGGGGTTTTTCAGCTGTTTCCAGGCGGGTTGCCGTCCGGTCGAAATTTTCAGCCGAAATGCCCGAGGCCCGGACAACGGCTTCTTTATTAAAGGGTGATGATACCTGTTTAAGGGTGGAAACAAGGGATTCCGGCAGATTTTTCCCCCGGCCGGATCTTATGGCCTGGTGGACCAGGCCCATTGCCACATGGGCTTCGGTTCCGGGTTTGCAGGAGAGCCACAGATCGGCGTTGGCTCCGGTTAAAGACCGATACCCGCTGACATGACAAAAGAAGCCTTTTCGTCCGTGGTTCAGGGCGTGCATGGTCTTGAACTTGCGTGCGTATTCCACCGGAGACAGCCAGGTTTCCAGAAAATCGGCGCCCAAAGATACCAGAACATCCGCTTTGTCCATATGGTAGGCGGGGAGGCCTTGGAGCCCGAAAATTTTTTCATTGGCGGTTTTCAGGGCCTCATAGGCATAGGGCTCAAATACAAGGGGCGGTGGCGAGCCCCATCGCTGCAATGATTTTGAAAAAAGGGTCAGAAGGCTCTCTCCCACCACTTCGGTCAACATATAGATTCTATCGGGTCCCTTGTGGACGGCCTGTGACGTTCGCTCGTGTAAAAGGGCTTCTGCCCGGGAGAATGAAATGGGGCGCAGTCGATCCTTTTCCTTGAGCAGGGGCGTTTTGATCCGGTCCGGATTGTAAACCCCCTGCAAGGCCGCCTGGCCCCGCATGCAAAGTTTGCCGGCATTGATCGGGTGTAAGGGGTTGCCTTCAACCTTTACAACCCGTCCTTCTCTGTTTTTGGCGATGATGCCGCAGCCCCCAGGGCATTCGCGGCAGGTGGAGGCGTACCAGTCTGCTATCCCCGGGACCATGTCATCGGGGGCTTCGACCAGGGAAAAAAACCGGCTCTCAGGATTGGATGTGCAGCCTGCAGCGAAGGTTATGCTGGTCATGCCGGCAATTTTTAGGAAGGTCCTCCGATTCATACCCAAACGTGCTCCCAGACTGGAATGCTAAAATGAACCGTTTGTTTCAGGGGAAATGTAACCGAAAAGTCTTTCATAGCGGGTGATGATTATGGATCGCTATGTATTTTAACTATAGATAACTAAGCCATATGTGTCAAGCAGTTTGCCGTCTCTCAGCCATAGGGGCCCGTTGTTGCTGGATCGATGGTATTGTTTTAGAATTTATCCGGCCTCTTGGGGGATACATCGGCCCGGACCGGTGAAACGCATTTGAATCCTAAATTGAGAGAGAACGCTGCCGGGTTAAATTTATTGATTCTACCGATAGATGTGGTAGGTTCGGTGGGGAGTGGGTTAATTTTGCGAATACCCTATAAATGGAACGGTGCCCATGAACATCATTTTTGTACTCATCGTTTTGATTGCATTTTTATTTGCCGGCTGGCAGCAAATTTTCTTTATCCCCGCCCAAGGCGGCCCGGTGCCCATGGAAATCCTATCCAAGGCCGTGGTGGAATCGGCCGGCGGAGCCGTTGAACTGGCCATTGGCCTGGTGGGGGTCATGGCCCTGTTCCTGGGGTTGATGAAGGTGGCCGAAGCCGGGGGGATGCTCACCATTTTGGCGCGGCTGATCCGCCCGCTGATGGTGAAACTGTTCCCTGACGTGCCGCCGGATCATCCGGCCATGGGCGCCATGATTCTGAACCTTGCGGCCAATGCGCTGGGGCTGGGCAATGCCGCGACTCCCTTCGGCATTCGGGCCATGCAGGAGTTGGACACCCTTAATCCCCGACACGGTACCGCCACCGACAGCATGGCCCTGTTTCTGGCCATCAATACATCCAGCGTGACCCTTTTGCCCACCGGCGTCATCGCCCTGCGTGCAGCGGCCGGTTCTTCAGATCCAGCCGCAATTTTGCCCACCACCTTGTTTGCCACCATCGGCTCTACCACCGTGGCCGTAATCGCCGCCAAACTGTACGGGAAATTGGCGCCCCTAAAAAATAAAGCCGGCACGGATGGGGAACAGATGCCGCCAAACGACGGGGTGGAAACGGTTTCCCTGAACGACGCTGCCGAAGGATATCCCTTGTGGGTCAGTCTTGGGGCCCTTGGGGCTCTGGCGGCGTCCATACCCCTTGCGGTGGTTTACGGGCGGTCCGTATCGCCGTGGATCATACCGGTTCTTATGGTCGGGTTTTTGGGCTTCGGCATTGTGCGCCGTGTGCGCGTCTACGAAGCGTTTGTCGAAGGCGCCAAGGACGGGTTCCGGGTGGCCCTGCGCATCATCCCCTATCTGGTTGCCATCCTGGTGGCTGTAGATATGCTGCGGGCCAGTGGCGCCATGGATGCCATCGTCGGGATGCTGGGGGGCATTACCGGCCGTTTCGGCCTTCCTGCCGAGGCCCTTCCCATGGCTTTGATGCGGCCCCTTTCCGGATCGGGAGCCTACGGTATCCTGGCTTCCATCATCAACGACCCGGCCGTCGGTCCCGACAGTTACACCGGATATCTGGTTTCTACCCTCCAGGGATCCACTGAAACGACCTTTTATGTGCTGGCGGTTTATTTTGGAGCGGTACAGGTTCGCCGTGTCCGGCATGCACTGGCCGCCGCTTTAACGGCGGATGTGGCCGGTGTGATTTTTGCGGTCTTGGCCTGTTCGTTTTTATTCGTTTAGTGCGGGTATTTGTCGGGCAGTTACATTGCATCTATTCCAGGGCACCGATGGCTGTTAACCCCTTGATCCGAATATTTTATGAAAAATCTAACCCGGGAAATAACACCAGATTCATTCGGATTAATTGATAAACCCTAGTCTTCTACCGATTTCCTGCCACTGGACAAAGGATGTGGACTTTAATCCTTTTAGATCGCACTGGGGAATCCAACCTACATTAGAGTTTGGAATATAAAAACAATTTTGCCCCTTAAATGGTCCGTCTTCGATGATCCATCCATCTTGAACGGCAATTTTTTTGCCTGCAAGTTTTTTTGCATCGGTATTGTAATTCATCTGCTCGGACGGTTGAAAGATTGCTTCATAAAACATGAGAAATTTCCTTTCTAAAAAAACTAAGGACACCCCCTGCAAATTGGAGAATGCCCTTTTTCTGATTAAATTTTTGAACTAAACTGCAACGACATTCACTGAATATGGACTTTTTGTTCAATGTTTCTTTTCTTCAGAACGAAATCGGCCTGCCGATGAAAGACCGGCCATCATGAATCGTTAGATGATAAGATGGTATTGAGATAAGTCAAGCCATTATTTGCTCTTAAATTGAAAAAAAATCGCCAGGATAGTTTTTTTATTCGCCTTCGCCTGAATACCCTGCAGCTTGTTGGAGTGAAACGGAAATTCCGCCCAGCGGGGCTGCGGGGAGCTTCATTATTATAAGGTGAAGCCTCGGCTGACCGGTTCCCTTTGTGACAGCTTCCATGGGGAATGCTGTCCGGCGTGCACCGAATCCGTCCGGGGCATTGATCTTAAGATTCAAGGCCTTGCAAAATATTCAAGAATGCCATATATCATATGCCATGTGCAATGATCCAATTCAAAGGCAGTGGCCAGGGTCCCTATAACAGGACGGCCATTTTATTATGAATTTCATTTTGTGTGCAAGGTTGCTGGATAGATTGAAATTTATGCATAAGCGTTCGAGGTTTAACAATAAACGATTCATACTGGTTGCCGCTTTATTTCTGGGGCTTCTTTTAAATTTGCCATCGTTGTCATCCGCATACAACCGAGCAGATCGCCGAAGTTTTCAGCGGTCCATTGTCGATGTCCGTCCGCGGTTGAACCCGAGGTTTAAGAAGGTCAAACGTAAAAAGACCCAATATATTATCGTTCATACCTCGGAACTCGGGCTTAACACGACCCTGCGGGTTGTTTTGAAAGGAAAGCGTTTGCGCAGCGGCCGGACCACCCCCGGCGGACATGCCCATTATGTGATTGCCCGAAACGGGCGCACGTATCGCATTCTGGACAAGGAATTCGAAGCGGACCACGCCGGCCTCAGCATGTGGAACGGGGAGACGGATATCAGCAGAATCTCCATTGGAATCGAATTGGTGGGGTATCATTACGCCCCCATCTCTGAAAGCCAGTATCGGTCCTTGGGTAAATTGATCGATATTTTACAAGGGGTTTACGGATTGGATGACCGGGCCGTCCTGACCCACAGCCAGGTGGCCTACGGGAAGCGGAACCCATGGTTTAGAAAAAATCACCGGGGACGAAAACGCTGTGCAAAAAATTTTATTCGCGCCAAAGCCGAATTGGGGCCGACCTGGCCCTATGACCCCGATGTTCGATCCGGCCGAATTTTGCCAGACCCTCAGCTGGCTGAAGTGTATTATGGTGGGCGGGAATATTATGCAAAAGCTGAAGACGCCAACGTTATCTCCAAGCTTAACACCGCCTGGTCCATCGCCGGGGAAGATTACGACAGCAGGACAACGGTCTACGAATTTCCAGGGGGGCAAATATACACGGGGGATCAAATTTCAGACAGCGTGGGCTGGAACCGAATACCTGCGAAAACCGTGGTGCTGCTCAATCAGGAAAACAGCGTTTTTTTGAAAAAAAGCGATGGGCCCATCAAAACCATATCGGACAGTCTCACTGCATGGTCGTTTGCCGGCCAGGCGTATAATCAAAAAACAACCATCTATTTTCTGCCGTCCGGCCGCGTAAAATTCGGGTCGATGATATCCGACTGGGATGATCTGCCCGCCGAAACACGGCTCATCGTCGGTTACAGCGGCCCTTACACCCTTAATAAAGATCGATCCGCCTACCGGATCGCCGGTTCCAAATACAAAGATCGAAAGACGGTCTACTACTTACCATCCAAAGAACTGATGGCCGGTGATAGAATTGAGGACTTTGATCGACTCCCTGCAGGCACCCAAATTTTTCTGCCCTACACCTAACGAATTTGACGAACGCGTAAAGAGTATTTTACAAGGGATATCCGACCATTTTCGGATCCGGGGTTTCCAGTGGTGGTGGGTTAAAAACCAGGAGCTGTTTGAGGCGGTTGCGGCGAGTTTTCAATCTTCGCCTGGGGAAATCATGTTTCACCGGGGCTTGCGGGTGCAATTCAAGGGCCCCGGAAGTTATCCGGTTTAAAATCTGAAGGGTCGAATATTTCCGCAAATCTTCGGCCATGTTTGCTGTGTTGCTTGTAATAGGCAATACATCTCTTGACGATGGCCAGGACTTCTTTCTCGCTAAACACGCCGTCCAGTTCTATGGCGAGTCTCGGATGCCTGCCCAATTTTCCACCCAGCTGAACCCGAAACCCTTTTTCTTTGGTTACGATGGTTCCGGATTTACACGCATCCATACAGCGGCCGCATTTCAGACACCGGTCATGATCGATTTCAGGCACCTTCTCGGCGCTGTCCAGGACAATACAGTTTTCAATGCACGCCTCGACACACCCCTGGCAAAGTGTGCATTCTTCTTGGGTGATTTCGGGAATGACAGCACCGATGATCCCCACATCCTTAATTTGGGGCTGGGAACAGGCGTTGGGGCATTCGGCCAGTGTCACTCTAAATTCATGATGATATTTGAGATCACCGTTAACCTGTTCTTTTAAAAAGCCCAAAAGATCTTCTTTTTTAAGGAGCGCTTCGATTTTTTGAAACAGACTTTCGCAGTTGTTTGTCCGGTTGGGACATCCGCTGGATCCAAAGCACGTGTCGATTTGATACCCTTTGATTTCCGAGCTCATTTTCGACAAAAACCGAGTCTGGGCAGCTTTGACATCGGTGAGGGACACAATTTTTTTCCCGGCTGCCGATGTTTCATTTTCGATCCGTCCTCGAACCCGCTTTCTGACAAAAAAAGGAACCTTTTTAATTTCAGATTCCGCCTCGGTCGTCCATTTCATTTTTTTGTGCTCTCCGATGATAATGTGTGCGGGCTAGCAGCCTTCATCGTCGACGATCTTGAATTGATTTGGAGAAGGGGCGCCTGCCTTTGGAACAGAAGGTTCAACTTGTTCCGTTTCTTCGGTTGAGATGACGGGAACCGATGATTTGCTGAACACGGGCCGATCCGGATTGATAACCGCGAGAATTAAACCCAGGAGAATAAGCAGGGTTGCCCCGGTTCTTTTGATCTTGGCTGAGCCGACGGGGAGCGTCTCTTTGTTTCCGAATTTTTCTTCGGTCTTTTCAGCCATCCAGAACGCGCCAACGGCCATTAAACATACCAGAAACGCAATAATGCCGGAGTTGATTTTCAGGATGTCCGGAAGGCGGACTGCCCCCATGTGACCGGAACTATAAAACCCCTCGATCAAAGGGAACACCAGGGCAAAGATCAAAGAGCCGAAAACCATCCCTAAAATAAAAACCACCCCGTCCAATTTTCCCGATGCCGTGGCAACCACCGACGTTGTCGGACAGTAGCCGCCGACGAGAAAACCGACACCCAGAAGTAATCCTCCCACAATCTGGGGCCAGATGTAGGTGGGCAGAATGTGGACGCGGCTCAGATCTATCCAGCCAAAGATGGAAAAATAGAGCAGGCCGAGAATGCAGACAACGATGGCGGTAAACATGACTTTGAGGACCGCAAAGTCTCTGAGATAAAAAATCGCAGTGAGCTTCCTGGGGTTTCCAAATCCCGCCCTTTCGAGTACAAACCCGAAAAAGAAGCCGATGAGCACAGCCAGTTGGAGGCTATAGGCATAGTCAAACCATCCCAATTTATAAAGCGGTCCCATTATAGCCACTCCTTTCTGAAAAAGTAGGCCGTTGCATAGGCCCCGGCAAAGATACATAACATAAAAATCCAGCTGCCGAATGCCAATTCAGACGCCCCGGTAAGGGCCTGTCCGCTGGTGCAGCCCCTGGCCAGTCGGGCGGCAAATCCGGAAAGGATGCCCCCGGCCAAAGCAAGCCACAGTCGGACCGAGACGCCGATGGAAGGCCCCCGGGCCACTTCTCCTTTGATCCTGTTGGCAATAAACGCCGAGAACAGACCGCCCAGGGCAGCGCCCAGGGTCAAAAAAACCAGCCATGCCATGAGCGGAGATCTGCCGCCGCGCATATATTTTGAAAAATATATATTGGCCTTTGCATGGTCGGGTGCCACCAGTTTGACCCCTGCCGCCGCTATCCTTGAAAATGAGTCGGA
>JAHECI010000219.1 GCA_024641825.1 Desulfobacterales bacterium
TGCTTTCAGATTTATGTCTGTTCATTCAATAAAATGCATCGCCATGGTTTTGGTATTGTGGGCATAACCAAAATTCCCTTCTTTGTCGATGCAGATGATACCCCCATGGGCGTGTAGCGAGTTTAATTCTTCAACTCCGTATTCGGCAGCCCCCATGGCATTTGCCGATTCCCTAAATCTTAGATAATTGACAACCTGTTTTCCCAAGGATAGAACGAGAATCTTTTCTCCATACCCTGTGCAGGAAACACCACCGTATTTTGAACAGTAGGTTCCGGCACCGATGATCCCCGAATCGCCCACCCTTCCGGGCACATTCATTTTTAGCCCCCCGGTGGAGGTACCCGCAGCGATGTGGCCGGTTGAATCCATGGCCACGCAGCCGACGGTCCCCAACGTAAATCTCCCTTCTTTAAGATATCGATCCACATGGAATATCTGCTCATACGTCGTTTTTTGGCGAAACTCTTCCATGATCTCCATCCACAGGTTTACCTTGGGCCGGGTTCTCGGGTCATACCTTGGGAAACCTTCAGAATGCGCGAACTCGGTGGCAAGCCTCCCTGATAAGATGACGTGCTGGGTCGTTTCCATAACCCGTCTTGCTACGGATATGGGATGTTCCACATCTTCAATACCAATGACGGCGCCGGCAGATAGATCATCTTTCATAATAGAGGCATCCATCCTAACGGTTCCGTCAAGTTGAAGGTAACTGCCAACCCCCGCGTTCAGAAACGCCGAAGCCTCCAAATTCCGTATGGCAATTTCCACGGCTTCCACCGCATCTTTTTCCAACAACGCTTCGTACCCTATTTTGCAGGCATTGATGACATCTTTTTTCCGATCCGGTTCATCATCGCTGGAACGACTTGCGCCACCATGAACGATTATTTTGGGCTTCATAGCTACCTCTAAACCTTGAACTTTGTCTTAAAAAGCCTGATCCTCCCCCGCATGGCGGGATCTTCGATGGGCCATGCCTGTCCCGTATTGCGGGAGTCAGAGTTCCCAGACTCTGCCTTTGAGTTTGTTGTCTTAAATCACAAATCCCAAGCACCAAATTACAAATAAATCTCAAATTCCAAATTCCAAACCGTTTCAAAGCGATTGTTTTTTTGTTTGGGATTTTGAATTTCGGTCAGCCGACTTCGCCATAGTAGCCTTTTGGCTACGACGGCTGAATTGTTATTTGTTTGTTTTTTGGGATTTATTATTTGGAATTTCAATAAGTCAATGAACTTTCAATAAAGCAAATCCCCTCTAGGGATAAACAAAGCCTGGTCCTCTGGCCCAGGATTCTTTACTTGTGGGGTTAAAAGTCACTCGACATTCGGTGGACACTCTGTATTTTCTTACATTTATTTTGTTTTGTAAAGTCCGTTTGCAGGAAATTACTTGCTGCCACGTTGGTTTTTGGAGTATTGTAAACGAAATGAGACCTTAATTCAGCGTGAGTAAAGGAGGGACATCATGGCACGAACGGACCAAAAGGAATCGGCTGATTTTATTCGAAACGACTTGCGACTGAAAACCCTTCCCGTTGCCGTCAAGTTTCTAAAAGAAACGGCGGGGTTTCCCGAAAAGACCCGTCAGCCCTCGGTGGTTTTGGGCAAGCGGGTCACCATTTGCCAGGGGGTCACCATGGCGCGGACTTACGGGTGGACCGTGGGGCTCACCCAGGAAGATCTGATCTGTGTTCCCGGGATGATCGCTTTTGGTTTCAGCGATGCCCCTGATTCGGTTGAGACACTTGGAAAACTCTTTTGTGAAGTCGAATTTTCCCAAAGCGAGGAAATGGGGCGCAACGAGGCAGAATCCATGATTCGTCTGGAGACTCGGGAATTTGAAGCCATTGTATTGGCGCCCCTGCAAAAAGGGCTATACGATCCGGATACGGTGCTATTTCATGGCAATCCCGCCCAGATGATGCGGCTGATTCAGGCACTGGTTTATGAAGAAAACCGGCGCATTTTGGGAAACTTCGGGGGAAAGGTGGAATGCAGTGAATATCTCATTGCGCCATACAAAACCAAGTCCCCCAGAGTCGTCATTCCGGGTATGGGAGATCGCATATTTTCCATGACCCAAGACGATGAAATGATATTCTCCATTCCCGGACACCTGCTCGAAAAATTGGTTCAGGGTCTGAAGAAAGCAGGAAAAAAGATCGGCGCCCGCTATCCCGTGACATTTTACCAGAACTTCCAGCCAGAATTCCCCAAACCCTACAAGGTCTTGGGAGAGACGTTGGGGATCGTGTGATCGGTGAAAAATCGAGCCCATTAGAGCTTTGGCTCACATAAGGCAATACCTGAATCTTGCATATGAAAGCTTCCGATTCGTGCAAAATTCAGGTAATATTCGCCGGACAAGGAGCAGGGTATGGAGAGATCCGAGAAAGCGGTTCTCGTCTACAGCAAACAATTCGGCCGTCACAGTTATGGACCCAGTCACCCCCTCAAAGTGGAACGGCTCCAGCTGACCATGGACCTCATCGCCGCCTATGGATTGTTGGATACCCCGGATGCGCCCTGGGTCGAAGCCCCGAAGGCCGATGAAACGGACCTGCTGCAATTTCATTCTGCTGAATATCTGGCAATGCTCAAGCTCGCCAATACGGGTCAGGCGCCCCCCCAAGCCCGGCGGTTCGGTTTGGGAAGCGGCGACAACCCTGTTTTCCCCGGTCTATTCGACTGGTCGTTGCTGGTTGCCGGCGCAACCCTTGAATGCGTCCGCCAAGTCATGGACAAGGACCGCCGGATCGCCTTTAATATCGCAGGCGGTTTGCACCATGCCCGGGCCGATCGGGCTTCCGGATTTTGCTACCTGAACGATCCGGTTATCGGGATCAGCCGAATGATTGAAAACGGCTTGCGGGTGGGCTACCTGGATATAGACGTACACCACGGGGATGGGGTCCAGGGGGCGTTTTACAACACCGATCGAGTTCTGACCATCTCCATCCATCAGCACGGCTACACCCTTTTCCCCGGCACAGGATTCCCCGACGAAATGGGGGAGGGGCCGGGCCGGGGGTACGCCGTCAATGTCCCGCTGGCACCCGGAACCGGTGATGATGTATACCTTTGGACGTTTATGGAAGTAGTGCCGCCCCTGATGCGGGCGTATGATCCGGATGTGCTGGTGACCCAGTTGGGGGTGGACACCCTGGCAACTGATCCCCTTGCCGGCCTGAACCTTACCCTCAAGGGCTTCATTAAACTGGTTGAAGAGATAAAATCCTGGAATCGGAAATGGGTGGCGCTGGGCGGCGGGGGATACGATGTGATGAATGTGGCCCGTGCCTGGTCCCTGGCATGGGCGGTAATGAAAGGGACTGATATTCCGGATGGTTTGCCGGAGGCGTTTGTCGATCAGCACCGGGCTGAACTGGGCCGGACCGCCACGCGTTCGGTTCCGGTTTCCGGCAGGGAAGCTGCTGTGGACGACGGTGCCCGGAAGCTGGCCGAATCGGTGGTGGCCGGAATCAAGAAGAACATCTTTCCAATTCTGGGCGCTTAAAACTGCGGGATCGAAGATCATACAGTGTGTCGATCGTCACAGCCATGCCCCAAAAGCGCCGCGAACCTCCAACCCAATAGGGATAGAATATGGAAACGGTAAGGATCATCGGTACCGGCTCCTATGTACCGCCGAAAGTTCTGACCAATTTCGATTTAGAGAAAATGGGTCTAGACACCACGGATGAGTGGATTGTGCAGCGGACCGGGATTCGGGAACGGCGTGTGGCGGATCCGGACGTTGCCACTTCGGATCTCGGTTATGAAGCTTCTCTCAAGGCCCTCGACATGGCCGGGCTGACCGCCAAGGACCTCGATCTTATCCTTGTGGCCACCATAACCCCGGACATGTGCTGTCCTGCATCCGCCAATTGGCTTCAGGGCAAGTTGGATGCACCCCAGGCCGTGACATTCGATATTACGGCCGCCTGCTCCGGTTTTATTTTCGGACTGAATGTGGCTGAACAATATCTTAAGAACAGGACCTGTCGATATGTGCTGGTGGTGGCCGCTGAAGTCATGACCCGGACGGTGAACTGGAAGGACCGTGCCACGTGTATCCTGTGGGGCGACGGTGCCGGTGCCGCGGTGTTGACCCTGGGGAAAAAAGGACCTGAAATCCTGTCCACCCACATTCACACAGACGGCGCCGATGGCCAGGATCTACTGTTGCCCGGCGGGGGATCGAAAACAACGCCCATCTCCCATGAAAGCGTCGATAAGGGACGCCACTTTTTAAATCTACTGGAAGCCAATTTGAGCTTCAGAGTGGCGGTCAAGTATTTCATGGAATCGATCAAAGAGGCGGTGCGATTCAACCGGGTCCGCATCCAGGATATTGACTGGTTTATTCCCCATCAGGCAAATATCCGGATGTTCCGATACATCTCCAAGTCTTTGGAAATTCCCTTTGAAAAATTTTATTTGACCCTACAGAAATACGGGAATATTTCTTCGGCATCTTGCGCCATCGCCTTTGATGAGGCCATCCGCCGGGAATACATCCGGCCGGACGATCTCGTCTGCCTTCCGGTGTTCGGCGGCGGGCTGACATGGGGAAGTGCACTGATACGGTGGTCGTCCGAATCGCTGGTATAACTCCATCGACCCAGACTCAAGCACTCCATCATTCCCCGTGTGGCGGGATCTAAAAAGGGCCCGGATTTTTTATTCAATTCTCCATATACAAGGGTTAAAATCTCAAGAAGGACTCAGGGTGTCGAGATAAGATTTTAAGGACTCGAACCGCCGGGGCGCTTCGAGGTCGTTGCCCGAGTTCAAGTCGCTGACGTTGACCCAAACAGGTTCATCCAGGGATTCGGGCAGGTGCAGTTCATCATCCGAGGTGATGGTGATAAACGCTTCGGCGCCGTTGTGCTCGATTTTCTTCAGATACCACTCAAAACCGCTGCAACTGGACGATATTTCGAAACCGTATTTTTCCATTGTTTTATCGAGTGTCATTTCCCATCCTTTCCAGAACGTTTTCAAGGGATTCGCATAGCGCAACTCAACCGGGCCGTATGGTGCATATTTCGATAACATTGTACTTTTCATTTCATGGCGATAATGATATGGAAAGCATATCATAAAAAGAGGAATAAAGATACTACCGGTGCACAGCGAAACCAATTTTTTGGTCCCGGAGAATCATCGCTATCACCCCCTTTAATGGGAGAGATCCATGGCACAAAACCAAGAGTTCAGGGCCAGGCTGGAAGAAATCGAACGACTGGCCGATGCAATTGAACGTCAAAAAACGAAACTGCAGGAGACCGCTGCCCAGGATGCGGGATTTCCGGTAAAAATCACCGGCATCGAGGTGGATCTGGCGGTGAACTATTTGCGAACCATCGAAGAAGAAATTCCCTGGGTCGAAAACGGCAATCCTTACGGCACGGTGGCCACCATATTTGCTTACGACGCCCCGGTGGTGGTGCTGGGCAAACTGGGCGGATCCGCCCTGCTGACCGGCAACCGCCTTCGGTTCGGCGTCTCATCCCAGACACCCAAAACCGCCGCGATTCTGGCTGAAATTTGCAAATCCTTTAAAACCATCGAACCCATGATCGGTATGGACAACCGGGAATTCGGCAAACGTTGTGTTGAGGACGGCGATGTCCGGGTGCTCTTTATTTCAGGAGCTTCAGCCGTAGGAGAAATCTACAGAAAGCAGCATCGATCTTTTGACAAACTTTTTTTTGCCGGCCCCGGCGGCATGCCGGCAGCCATTGTGTTCGAAGATGCCGATGTCCAGTCGGCAAGCCATTTTATTGCCCGGCGGGCATTTATCAATGCCGGCCAGTACTGCACCACCC
>JAHECI010000014.1 GCA_024641825.1 Desulfobacterales bacterium
CCTTTGACGACATCGCCGCTGGTAGTAAACATACTGCCGTGACAGGGGCACACAAACCCTTTAGAAGTCGCATTTACCGTACAGCCGAGATGAGTACAGGTAAGGTTGAGTGCGTAAATGTCTTTATTCTTTCTTATCACGGCGATCTTTTTTTGTCCAAAAATCAAGGCGCCTCCGCCCGGAACCCGCGATTTTTTTATTCGTAAAAGCACTTTTCCATGCTTTATTCCGGGGGTCAGAAATCTTCCGATCAGCGGCAGAGAAATCGCCGACAAGATCAGTGTCTTGATCAGTTTTCGACGGCCTTTATGAGTCGTTTCCATTTTTCGACATATGCTTTTTTGAATTCAGGGGGTTTTGATGTCATTTTTTTAAAGCGCTCCGGTGTCATAAACGATCCATTGCCTATGGTTTGCCCATTTTGAGACCAGAACGAGGTCAATGTCATGCCGTTTTTTTGAAGTCGATAAATATGATCTTCTTCTTTTTCCAGAAGAAATCTTTCGGGATTATTGTGGCAGCCGTCGCACATGACCGTACCGCGGGCAATGGTATGCGGAAAAAAGGCCTTCCATTGGGCGGCGAGAAGCCGGTTTTCTTTACCAACAGGTCTGTTGTTCTTGATGTCGCTAAAATAGGCGATGAACTGCGGCCGGATGGGGTTGATTTTTCCGCGTTGATTGATGCCCAGAGGCGGCGAATCCTGTTTTTTTAAAAAACCGCTTTTGATATAATCCTTGTCACCCCATGGGCGCAGCCGAAAATATTGTTTGTTGGAACTGTCCTTGAACCGGACAAAAAAAGTGCCGTATTCCTGGGCGGCCCATGCACTGTGACAGGCATAACACTCGAGATTTTTTTTATGAGCGTCGATACGGTGTTCAATAACCGCCGGGTCGGCTTTATGACAATCAACACACGTTTTGGAGGATGTTTTCCCGGCCATGAGGCTCCTCATGGAATGGCAGTCGCCGCATTCCATGCCGGCCCGGGCATGAACATCCGGCAGCATTTTGAGAAACGTTTCTCCCTTGACCGTTTTGCCCCGCTGATACCGCAGGTTGTCTTCACGGGGCGCTCTTCCGTAATATTCCCATCCGGTGAAATATCCTTTGTGACAGTCCAGACATTGACTCGACGTTGGGCGTATGAGAACGTCTCCGTCTCTTTTATGGCAGTCATCACAGCTTTTAACGTGGCACGATTCACAATTTTTATGAAAAAATTCAGGATCTTCCTTTCCGAGGGTTTTCTGAACAAAAGCCTTTTCAGTAGATCGCGTACTCATCATTTGATCAAAAATGACATTGTACGCTGAACCTGGAATATCCTTGATTCGAAACCGGACTTTTTTCCGTTCAAGCATGACCGGGCGAGCCTTGGTAATTTTTCGAACCCTCGGCAATTCGATCGTTGCCGGGCCGGATCGATTGATACACGTGTTCAGCATGGTAAGGTCGAGTTTATTTTGATAAATCGGATCGTTGGGATCGTCATGGCATACAAGACATTGGTTCACTGCCAGAATTCTTTTTATTTCCGAACTGTTCAGAGGCCGTGAATATTCGCGGGTAATGCCTGAAAAGGCGCTGATTTTTCCGTTTTTCATTTTCAAGAACCCATCCAGGGACTTTTCTTTAGATTTTTCACACAGCAAGGTCGCTTGGATGCTGTTCCCGTTGATCACATGTTGTCCGAAACCTAAAAATATTGGATTTGCATGACATTCTGAACAACCGACGGCGGTTTTTCCGGTATTGTGAGAATAAAACGGAGCAAAGCGCAATTGTTTTTTCCCCTTAAATTTTGCCACATATTCTTTTTGGGTTGTTCTGCCGTATTCATCCACCGCCGTCACAAAGGTCTGGCACCCCGGCGTTACCGGAGATATTTTGCCGCGCTGGTCAAGGGCCAGGGAAAACGGATAAAGTTTACGCCAGTCTTCGGTTTCGCTGAACTTTCCTTTTGTTTCTTTGTTTTTGATATAATCCTTTCCCAAGCGAGTTTGATCATACCGGGTGTGGCAGCCAAAACATTGGGGAACGGCGCGGGAATGACACGTATAACATTCCATTCGCTCATGACCGGCGATGGTATGTTCCGGAGTTCCGGTAATCACCGGACTTTGATGCAACTTTCCGGTGCGTTTGCTAAGCACGTAAACATTGCCGGATTCGTAAAACACGTTGGAATATTTGCGGCCCTTACCGGTGACGATCATTTTCATGCCCGGTTGCATTTTTATGGCATAATTTTTGGATTCCCGAACAGCCTCATCGTTTTCGCGAACGATCGTTTGAAAAACCGGGTGCTTCGAACCACTGCCGTGGCAGTTTTCGCAACGCGTTTCCGTCTGATAATACATGTTTTCATAGGCATAACCGTCACCCATGATATCTCTGGACGTATGACAGTCAATACAGTCCATTCCTCCGGCAAAATGGATGTCATCTATAATATAAGTAAGATTGCGGGCGCCGCTGATTATTCTGGGACCCGGCAGGCCATTTCGAGTCGGCACCAAACCATTATTCCCGTCATGAAGTCCCTGATAAGTAAACGCCATACGGCTGCTTCGGTTGTGACATCGCAAACAGACATCATTTCCAGGCAGGGCTGTCAATTGATGGTTTGCCGAATAAGGTTGCTTGCCTTTGACGGTCAGATCGTTCCCCTGATAGGTGGCAATATCGTTGTATGGGAAATGGCATGCCGCACACCCGGAAGCGTGGCTGGCGGCGTATTTTCGATCGGCTTCGATTCCCACATGACACTGTGAGCAGAATTTTCGATACAGCTCACCGGAAAGGTTGTTCAATTGAGAGACACCTTTTAATTCAAGGGGTATTCCATTTGCGGAAAAGAGATTTTCCGGCTGTGTACTGTAGAGCTTGCCGTCCTCCCCTTCCCAGGTTTTCTGGATGTTTTTGATCATCCCGGTATTGGTGAGCATGATAGTGGCCCGAACTCGATTCAACTGATAGGGATGGCACTTTCCGCAGGTTTGTTCCCAGAATTTTGGATCCGATGGATTTTTAGGACCGAGCATGGTTTGGTGAGAGATGTTTTTATCTTCGGATTTTGAATCTCCGCCGTGGCAGTCGATACAGATGGGATGGGTGACGGAAGCCGGTTCCAGTCCCTGGTGACAGGAAACACAGGTGGATTTGATCGTCAAATCAGCATTACAAGCGATAAGGGCGTATGTCATACCGACAAAAGTGAAAATGATGAATGATCGAGACATCAATTGACCGGATTTCGAATTTGGAGATAATTATTTTTTCTTTTTATATTTAAAGACCAAATGACCGATAACAAACCATGCAAGATAAACCATCAGCATGGACAGCACAAACCATAAAACCGAGCCTATTTTAACGACGTTTCCGTTAAAATTAACAAATTTCAGTATATAATCCCGCCCAAAATTCTCAAGCAGGTTCTTTGACTTAAAGGCCTCGTTGACATAGGCGAGCATGATGAGAATGGGCAGGTATTTGGTAGGTATGCTGGTTAAAAGACCTTCGAAAAAATAGTCGTAATACACCTGATTGAGTCGGGCTTGATCGATATTTTTAGCAAGGGCTTTACCTTTTTCAGAATCTTTGCAGGTAAGTGCTTCATTTCGGAGATTGTAGAAGTATTGAAATTCTTCTTGCAGCTCGAGATATCGTTTTGTTTTGTAGATTCTGCTTAAAAACTTGGTGGATGCAACCGTCAACACCACAATGACCCATATCGCTACTGCCGGTCCCAAAGTATTCAGCGGGGCGAATAAAAAATCGAGACCTTTGACCAAAGCGTGAATAAGAACCAGTATTTTCAGCCATGCGATGTCAAAAACGTCTTCCATAGAAAAGTAAAAAGCGGTTCAGGGTTTCCCGTTCAGTTTTGCAAAACTATTCGGTTACATGTAGATGGTGCTTCGTACTCCCAAAGGGGCCGAACCATTGAACCCTGAACCGCTTAACCTTTGTTATTATTATATCCAGATTTCAATCTTGAAAAAGCGGAAGAACAGAAAGAACAGCGTGATCGCCAGCACGATCTTCAGAGTCTTTTCGCTGAAAAGTTTCTGGGCACGGCTTCCCAGCATACCGCCGGCAAATCCACCGATGATAATGGCAATCATGAGCCACATATCCGGGTAATAGCCGTTCAGCAAATAACCTATAAAAGAGCCGATACTGCTGAAACAGGTCCCGATGAGCGAAATCGGTACCGCCACATACATGGGAAGCGCGCCCAAAGTGGTCATAGCAGGCACCAGCATGAAACCTCCACCAATACCGAAACTTCTGGACACGACACCAATGGCGAGGCCCAAAATACCGAACAAAAGCGGATTAATCTTAAATTCCTCTCCCCAGAACTTGAAACGATAATTGGTCAAACCGGTCTGAACCGGCTCAATTCTACCCATTTCCACGGCAGTTCCTTCTGCTTTGGCTTTGGCTACCGCTTCGTTAAACTTTTTGACCATGGCTTTAATGTTTTTACGTTTTTCCATCACCTTTGGCGTAAGCTCATGGAGGGTTTTAAGTCCCATTATCACCACCAGAATGGCCAGCCACTCCTTATAGGCTTGCATCGGCAGAAATTGAACCACATATTTCCCCAGCCATATGGAACCGATGAAAATCCCGACACCAAAGGAAATACCCACCGGCCATGCCACACGTTTTTCCTTGACCGCATATCGGTAAAATGACCCCAGAGGAGAAAATAAAGTGAGCGCCATGTTCGATGGACGAAGCACATTGGCGGCATTAATTCCCACAGGACCGGCCGTCTGCACAACGATGACCTGGAAAGCCGCCATCAGCATACCACCGGCAGCACCGATCATGGAAAAGTAGGTGCCCACAAGAATTGCACCGAGGATAATCCAGATGGGATTCATATATCGTCCGCCCAGAGTCAGCCAGAAACCGTTTTCTTTGACATTATAACTGCCGGCTTTTGCGCCGTTGATATATACATCGAATTTGGTATCGGGTGGTGTATGACGAAACGTTTTAAAAGAGGCTTTGAATTTTCCTGTGTGTTTATCCAATTCAATGGATGTTCCCTTATCCCAATAGTTTTTCGTCTGATTATAGTCCCCAAGAATACTTCGTGCAAAAATGGTAACCTGCCCCACTTTGGTGCTTTCTTTGACAATGGTGTTAATGCCATAATCGCCTTCGTGGGCATATTTAAAAAAATTCCATTCTTGATCTGTCTTGATAGTGGTCAACATGCTCTTTGCTTCTTGATCAAGTGCATCAAATTTTGACAATGTGAACATGGTGGTTTCATAAAGCCCTCTTTTTCCTTTCTGGGTAAAAAATGACGGCCCACCGAATTTCTTATTTGATACCTTGCCGAATTTTCCAGGATTGGTGGTGAGCATATAATATAAAACCGGTATGGAAGTGTCTTGGTTAAACCCGTTTTTCTTTTCGTCTTTTTTAAACGTTTTGGTTTCATGGACACCTTTGGTGTCTTTGGGCGCAAAGGTTTTTTGAGACGAAACCGCAATGAAAAGGTCCTGACCCGGATCAATGGTTCCTTCTATGGTCACCATGCCCCCGGCCTTATATTCGGTCGAAGAAATAGTTGCAGCAGTACTGCAAACACCTGCACCCGTAAAAAGAAAAACCAATCCCAAAGTTAGTAGTACTAACGGAATTAGGCATTTTTTCATAACCTACCTCCCTATGCCTTCTAAATGGTTAAAAGATTATTGATGACTTAGCAAAAGTTTATCTTTTTGATCTTATACTGCTTTGAGTTTTAAAAATAAAAACTATTTTATCTCCTTTTAAAATTATAAACGCTCATTTTAGGTTTCAGTTGTTCGACACATCAAAGTTTAAAATATCTTATAGCAAGGATCGCACCCAGAAAACTGAAAACACCGCCGAGAAAAGCTAATAATAAAAAGTCGGTCATATAAACGATATAACCGCCGGTATAATAATAAAAGGCGATGTTTAACATCAAAACAACGCCGACAACCATAAGAATGCCGGATACAGCACTCAAGATCCGTTTATATTTTAAACCGTCTTTTATCCGGATGATCAGATTATATCCGGTTAGGGCAGCATTAAATCCTATGATAAACGGTAATAGTTTCTCGATGGTTCTGACGGACATTACGCTGATAAAAAACATCACCAGCAATACAGATCCAAAGATCCCTATCAACGTTGCACTGAAAAAATTTACCATATGATCATAACATTTCATTAAAAACCCTGTTACGCTATAAATCAATACCATTTTTAAATTTTACGGAAAAATTTTCGAATTCTCCCTTGACTTTTATTGATTTGTGGAGGAAATTTCTCAACATAAAATGTTTCTATCGTTATCGCAAATTAAAACGAAAGAACAATAATATTCGTTATAACCGCCATTTTTGTTTTAGCGATAAGACAGATTCATGGAAATGGCTAGGGTATCATGAGTATTTTTCAGACTAGAGGTGAGTAATATGAAAGAATCTGTTTTCAGTATTTGTGGCATGTGCAGCGTCAGGTGCCCCATTCGCGTCGAGGTAGAAGACGGTATAGTGAAATGGATCGAAGGAAATCCCCATGATCCGGGAATGGCCGGGCGACTTTGCGCAAAAGGATCGGCTGGTTTGGCCATGGAATATGACTATGAAAGACCGCAGTATCCTTTAATACGTAAAGGTAAACGAGGCGAAGGAACGTGGGAAAGGGCAAGCTGGGACGAAGCCCTGGATTATATTGCCGGCAAGTTAAAGCCGATTATCGATGAATTCGGCGGCAAGGCTGTTGCTTTGAGCGATCGCGGCGGACCTTTCAGAGACATTCATCGCAGTTTTTTAAGGGCCATCGGATCCCCGAACTACTTTAACCATGACTGCACATGTGGCCGAAATGTTCAGCATGCCTCTATCTCTATGTTCGGATCCGGACGAAAGACATTCAATTACGATTTTAAAAACTGCAAACATCTCGTTTTGTATGGCCGCAATGTGTTTGAATCTTTGCGTGTGAAGGCTGCCAACACAATTATGGAGCTGTTGGATCGGGGCGGTAAGCTGACTTACATCGATGTTCGGGCAAGCAACACCGCTTTGAAAGCCACGCGGTTCTGGATGGTTCGGCCCGGTACCGATTACGCCCTTGATCTGAGCATTATTCACACCGTTCTTAGAGATAATCTCTATGATGCCGAGTTTGTGAATCAATGGGTGGTTGGTTTGAGAGAACTGGAATCTTTTGTTGCGCCATATACTCCGGAATGGGCGGCCAAAGAAACCGGCATTGCTTCGGAAGAAATCGTGGAATTCGCTCATGAGATAGCCCAAGACAAACCCGCGGTCATCTTTCATCCGGGATGGATGATGGCACGATATAAGGATTCTTTTTACAGCTCGAGAACATCTTACATCCTGAACGCGCTCATGGGAAGCTTCGAAGCCCCGGGCGGTTTGTTTTTCCAAAAAGGTCCCGGCGATGCCGGCAAAAAGGGCCTGAATACACTCATGGATACCATCCCCAAACCCAAAGACAAGCGGGTGGATGGCTGTGGGTGGAAATACAAACATTTTGAATCCGGCCCCGGCCTGTTGCATCTCCTTTACCCGGCCATTCTCAGCCAAGATCCGTATCCGGTCAAAGCGTACATTGTGTTTCGACACGACCCGCTTCTATCCCTTCCGGATCCCGAGGCGCAGAAAAAAGCGCTCGACAAACTGGATCTGATTGTCGCCGTCGACAGCAATTACAGTGAAACCGGGTGGCATGCCGATGTGCTGCTGCCTTCGGCAACGTATCTTGAAAAATCGAGCATCATCCGAACCGGTAAAGGATTGAAACCTCAATTCGACATCCGAAGACAGGCCATTGAACCTCGAAATGAGGCCAAGCCGGATTGGTGGATTTTCAAACAACTGGCCGAGCGCCTGGGTGTGGGTGACTATTTTAAATTCAAGGACATGGAGGAATTCTGGAAATTCCAGTTGGAAGGCACCGGTGTGACACCGGCAGACTTTGATGATAAAGGATTTGTGAATCTCGTTGATGCGCCGATCTGGTGGGATCGCATGAACGATTTAAAATTCAAAACACCTTCCAAAAAAATAGAGTTTGTGTCCAGTTTACTTGAAGAAAACGGGATTCCTTCTTTTAAACCATACGAAAGTCCCAAGAAATCGGACAACGGAACATTTCGTCTGGCGTTCGGCCGCAGTCCGGTCCATACCCACGGACAGACCCAGAACAATCCTGTGCTGCACGAAATCATGCCGGAAAACACCCTATGGATCAATGCGGGCCAAGCCGAGAAACTGGGAATATCCAATGGAGATCAGGTGAAGGTGACCTCATCCGACGGCAGTCATTCGGGAACGATCCAGGCCAAAGTGACTGAATTTATTCACCCGGAAGTTGTTTTTATGGTTCATGGTTTTGGAAGAAAAATACCCTGGCAGACCCGGGGATACAACAAAGGGCTGGGGGACTACCGTTTTGAGACCGGCCTTTTGGATGTTTACGATCCGGTGGGCGGGGCCAACGCCCTTCTGGAATGTTTTGTTAAAGTCGAAAAAGCCAAATAGTTTCGTATCTGGAGGAATCCAAATGAGTCAATTTTATATATACCAGGATGTTAAACGCTGTATTGGGTGTTTTTCTTGTGAATCCCACTGCAAGACCAAAAACAACCTTCCCGTCGGACCCCGTTTTTGCCAGATTATTCCGGTTGGGCCCAAACTCGTGAATAATTTACCCCGAATCGCCAATATTTTCATGCCTTGCTTTCATTGTGAAAATCCATGGTGCGTGGCGGCATGCCCTACCGGCGCCATGCAAAAGCGTCCCAAGGACGGCATCGTTTTTGTGGATCAGGCGCTGTGTGTGGGATGTAAGAGCTGCATCACTGCATGCCCGTGGGGGACCCCCCAGTGGGATCCGGAAACCGGAAAAGCGGTCAAATGCGATTATTGTATGGATCGGGTGGACCAGGGGTTAAAGCCGGCCTGTGTGGCCAAGTGCATTACTCAGTGTCTGCATTTTGGAGATGCTTCGGAAAAGACCAAGACCGCCCGGGAACGTTTTGCCAGAGCGATTGCTGAACTTTAAATATAGAAGATGCACAACCATTACGTCGTGCATAATCTGACAAATCAAGACAACAGACATTTGAAAGCCTGTTGTCTTTTTTCTGAGGGAGAAGCAACGTGGAGAAGGAAAAAATCGACCATATCATTTCAAAATTTCCGGAAACCAAGGGAAACCTCATTGGGATTCTTCACGAAATCCAAAATGAATTCCGATATCTTCCTGAAGAAGAACTGCGATACCTTTCTCGAAAGATCGATGTCCCCATGACCCAGATTTACAGCATTGCCAATTTCTACAACCGTTTTAGCTTAACCCCGACGGGTGAACACGAACTTTGTGTTTGTTTGGGAACCGCCTGCCATGTAAAAGGGGGTCAGAACGTTTTGAATCAGGTTAAGAAAGACTTAAAAATAAATGAGGAAGAAACCACAGAAGACATGAAATTTACATTAAAGGTCGTGAGATGTTTAGGGGCCTGCAGTCTGGCACCCGCCGTGATGATGGACGACCAAACGCATTCAAACATGACACCTGATTCAGTCAAAGAATTAATTAAATCGTTCTGATATTGAGAGGATGGTTATGATGACTCAACAACAGGATATCACGATAAAAATATGTGCTGGTCTCGGCGGTGTGATGAGCGGTAGCAACAAAGTTATTGCCGCTTTCAATCAAATCTTGGAGGAAAAAAGGGTAAATGCCCAGGTAAAACCCAAACTTCACAAGGTCGGCTGTCTGGGACTGTGTGCAAGAGATGTTCTAGTTGATGTATACATAAATGGCACCAAGTTCACCTACCAGCATGTTACGCCGGAAATGGCCGAAGATATCGTGGATAAACATCTTGTTGGCGGTCAACCTGTTGAGAAGTGGCTGGTGGATGAGGAGTACCAGAACTACCACAGGAACCAGAAAAAACTGCTCCTAAAAAATTGTGGTCAAATAAATCCGGAATCCATTGATGCATACATGGATGTCGACGGGTATGCCGCCGCCCAAAAGGTCATGAATATGGATCCGGTAGAAGTAATAGAAACGATCAAAGCATCCGGGCTCAGAGGCAGAGGAGGGGGGGGATTCCCTGCGGGTATCAAGTGGGAGACCTGCCGAAGGGCTGAAGGTGACATCAAGTATGTGATTTGTAATGCCGACGAGGGGGACCCGGGTGCGTTTATGGACCGGGCAATTCTTGAAGGAAACCCCCATGCAGTTATCGAAGGGATGATCATCGGGTCGTATGCAATAGGATCTGTCGAGGGTTTTGTGTATATCAGAGCTGAATATCCTCTGGCAGTGGAGCGTCTTCGTCTGGCGCTAAAACAGGCCAGAGAAAGGGGGTTTTTAGGAGAAAATATTTTTGGGAAAAACATCAGCTTCGATATCAAGGTTGTTCTGGGTGCCGGGGCTTTTGTCTGTGGTGAGGCGACGGCCCTCATGACTTCTATCGAGGACAAGGCCGGTGAACCGAGGCCGAAGTATGTTCACACCACTGAGCGTGGTCTTTGGGGAATGCCCACCAATCTGAACAATGTGGAGACTTGGGCAAACGTTCCGATTATCATTGAGAAGGGCGCCAAGTGGTATGCCGGCATCGGTACTGAGAACAGCAAAGGAACAAAATTATTTTCCCTGGCAGGAAAAATCAAAAACACCGGAATCATCGAGGTGCCCATGGGCATGCCGTTAAGAAGGATTATTTATGATATTGGCGGCGGCATCCCCAATGGAAAGAGATTCAAAGCCGTTCAAACCGGCGGGCCGTCCGGCGGATGCATACCCGCGGCTTTGCTGGATATCCCCGTGGATTACGAAAATTTGAGTAAAGCCGGCTCGATCATGGGGTCCGGCGGTATGATCGTCATGGACGAAGATACCTGCATGGTGGATGTGGCCAAATATTTCATATCCTTTTGCCTGGATGAAAGCTGCGGGCAATGTACGCCCTGCCGGGAAGGGCTCCACGTCATGAAACGGATTCTGACGGATATCACTGAGGGCAGGGGCAAAGAGGAACACCTGCAGCAGCTATTAGACTTGTCTGAAATCATCGTCGATTCTTCTTTATGCGGGCTTGGAAAGAGCGCGCCCAACCCGGTAAAATCAACCCTTCGATATTTTAAAGATGAATATCTCGCCCATATTCATGACAAGCATTGTCCGGCCGGTGTTTGCCGGCGATTGACACCCGCCCCGTGTCATATGACCTGTCCGGCCGGCATCGATGTCCCGTCTTATGTGGCGTTGATCGCCCACGGCAGGCATGAGGAAGCAGTGAGAGTCATTATGGAAGACAATCCGTTTCCCTGGGTTTGCGGCCTGGTCTGTCCTGCGCCTTGTGAAGGGATGTGCCGAAGAGGAGACGTGGACCAGCCCATCAGTATCCGGGCGTTGAAGGGTTTTGCCAGTAAATATGTGATGGAAAAGTTCGGCGGATACGAACCCTGGATTAAAACCCGGCGGGATGAAAAGGTCGCTGTTGTCGGTTCAGGCCCCGCAGGACTGTCTGCGGCGTATTATCTTGCCCTGGAAGGGTATAACATTACCGTATTTGAAGCCCTTCCCGAACCGGGAGGTATGTTGAGAGTGGGGATTCCGCCTCACAGACTTCCCAAAGACCTGCTCAATAAAGAAATTGAAAATTTCATAAAAATGGGGATCAAAATAAAGACCCATACGGCACTTGGAATTGATTTTACCCTGGATGATCTCTTTAAACAGGGATTTAACGCAATTTTCCTGGGTATCGGTGCCCATAAACCCATATCCCTCGGTTTGGTCCAAGAAGATGCGGACGGGGTCATTCAAGGCGTCGATTACCTTAGAAGACTCAATCTTGGGGAGCCGGTGCCAAAAGGTCGAAATGTTACCGTGATCGGGGGGGGCAACGTGGCCATCGATGTTGCCAGAGTAGCTGTCAGAAAAGGGGCGGAACAGGTTACCGTTCTATACCGCAGAACTCAAAGGGAAATGCCGGCTTATACCAGCGAAATCGAGGGGGCTCTGGAGGAAGGCGTCAAAATTTCTTACCTGACCGCGCCCGAGTCGATTTTAACCCAAAACGGACATGTCGTTGGTCTCAGGTGCATTAAAATGAAGCTGGGTGATCCTGATGCATCGGGACGCCGAAGACCGATACCTATAAAGGGTTCCGGATATGAGTTGGAATCCGACTTGGTGATTCCGGCCATCGGTCAGACCATGGAAACACCGGCGAAAGAGAGTATCGATGGCATCGATACCGTCAAGTGGGGCAGCTTTAAGGTTGATGCCGTAACATTGGCCACAACAAGACCCGGAGTCTATGCAGGGGGAGATGCGGTCAGCGGCACAGCCACGGTCATTGAGGCCATTGCCGGCGGCAAAAAAGCGGCCATCGCCATTGATGCATATATTAAAGGAATTGAAGACCCGAAATTCCCGCCGGTTCCTCAAAAAAGGGCCGAGGTTGAAAAGATCGACGTTGGCGAAGAAAAAATGGCGCAGCTAGAGCGTCCCAAAATCCCTTTGCTGGAAATCGAGAAAAGGTTGTGTACCTTCGACCAGGTAGAGCTTGGCCTGAGTGAAAAAGCAGCCCGCGACGAAGCCAAACGGTGCCTGAGGTGTGACTTGAGCTGATAAGGAGAAATGTCGATGACGGTTCAACTGACCATTAACGATAAAGAGATTGAAGCATCGGAAAGTTCGACCATTCTTGAAGTCGCCAGAAATCACGGTATCGATATCCCCACCCTCTGTTATCATGAGGCGCTGGAACCCTACGGTGTCTGCCGGTTGTGTATTGTGGAAGTGAGTGGTTCTTTACGTAAAGGGGTACGGATTTCGTGTATTCAAAATGTTATGGACGGCCTGATTGTAAATACCGAAAGCGAAAGGGTTTTAAGAAACAGACGGTTTCTCTTTGAGCTTTTATTGGCAAGATCTCCCGACTCAAAGGAACTCATCGATCTGGCGGCAAAGCACGGCGTCTATGAATCAAGGTTTTATGAAGGGGATACGGATGATAATTGCGTAAGATGCGGCCTCTGTGTGAGGGTTTGTCGTGACAAAATAGGCGCCTTTGCCCTTTGTTTCGCTTACAGAGGATATAATAGGATGGTCACCACTGATTTTGAATCTCTCTCCGAGTATTGTATCGGTTGTGGCACCTGTACTCAAATCTGCCCCACAGGCGCCATAAGGATGAAAGATGAAGGGGAAGAAAGGATCATCTACACAAAAAATGGGGTGGTCGCCAGGTTCAAGCTCGAAACCTGCGATTTGTGCGGTATACCTTATGCCCCGAGAAAGTATCTGGATTTCGTAAAAAGAAATTCAGATGAATCCATGGCGGTCAACGTTGTAAGAGATCTCTGTCCAACATGCGCAAGACGAACGGGTGCAATACATCTGGTGGGTTCAATGACCATGTAATCCATCTGTACCTGTCCTCAAAAATCGACCTGAAAGGTAAAAAAACATCATGGAAAAAGAGAAAATTGAAAAAATTGTCAATAAACACCGAAATGAAAAGTCGGCAATATTGGCAATTCTTCATGAGGTGCAGGCAGAAGATAATCAACTGAACAGCGAGTCCTTGAGATATATCGCACGACTGTTGGGTGTCCCATACGCCAATGTTTACGGATTGGCGACATTCTATAGTGCTTTCGGTACGGAAAAAAGAGGAAAGACACTGGTCCGGGCTTGTGACGGCATCTCCTGCCATATCAACGGGGCGGAAGAAGTTATTGAAGTCCTTAAGTCCAAACTGAACATTGAAATGGGTCAAACCACCTGGGATGAAGCGTTTGGCTTGGAAAAGGTGCGCTGTTTGGGTCTGTGTTCCATCAGTCCGAATGTTTCTTTTAATGACAAGACCTATTCAAATCTCAACAAAGAGAAGATACTTGAGATTCTTCAGACAGTGATGGGGGATTCAAAATGAAGATAAAAAATATGAAGGATCTTGATAAAGCAAAAGATATCGGTATGAAATCCCTTTTTCCCAAAAGGCCGAAAATCAGTATAAGTATGTCTACCTGCGGACTTGCACTTGGCGCGGATCGTCTGTTTCAAAAATTAACCGAAGAAAAAGAAAAAACAGGGATCAAAATATCCTTGCACCAAACCGGCTGCTCAGGATTCTGCAACCTGGAACCCATGGCGATGGTCAGGTTGCCCGGAAAGCCCACACTTTTATATACTCAGATGACCGTGGAAAAGGTCGAGCAGATCATCCAGGGTATCCGGAAGAAAAAAATAACAAAAAAAGGATTGTTTTGCACCATTGGAAGCGATTCCGTTTCCGGCAAACCAGACCCAGAATTGAGTGAAATCCCCGACTATAAAGACATACCCCCTTTTAAGGACCAATACCGACTGCTTCTCGGAAACTGCGGTATCATTGATCCTTTGAGTGTATCTGAATATGTCGCCATGGAAGGATATTCGGCATTGTATAAAGCACTTTACCAAATGCGCCCGGAGGAGGTCATTAAAGCGGTCGTTGAATCGGGACTCAGAGGCAGAGGCGGCGCCTGGTTCCCCACCGGTTTTAAATGGGATATGGCAAGAAAATCTTCAGGTGACGAAAAGTTTGTCATATGCAATGCAGACGAAGGAGATCCCGGTGCTTACAAAGATAGAACCATCATGGAGGGCAACCCCTTTAAACTCTTCGAAGGTATTGTGCTGGCAGGATATGCCATCGGAAGTCATCACGGAATCATTTATCTTCGCGAGGAATACCATCATACCTTTGAGTTTCTCAACACGGCTATTGAGATTGCGAAACGGTATGGACTATTAGGGAAAAATATTTTGGGATCCGGGTTTAATTTTGCCTTGAACATTGTTCGAGGAGGCGGATCTTATGTGTGTGGCGAAGAAACCGCCCTTATGGATTCTCTGGAAGGCGAAGTGGGAGACCCGAGACTAAGACCCCCTTTTCCCATTGAAAAAGGTTTGTGGGAGAGACCGACGATCGTAAATAATGTGGAGACCCTGTCAAACGTTCCTTTGATCATCCAGAATGGGGGGAAATGGTATGCAAACATCGGGACCGAAAAAGCCAAGGGCACCAAGATTCTATCGGTGGTCGGCAATGTGAAACATCCGGGTCTGTATGAGGTTCCGCTGGGCACAAATTTAAAACAGGTTATATTTGAAATGGCAGGGGGACCTTTTAACGGTAAATCCATTAAAGCCGTCCAGGTCGGGAGTCCATTCGGAATTTTTATTCCTGCTGATAAGCTTGATGTAACCCTTGATCCCGAGGCACTCAGAGAAATGGGGTCTATGATCGGATCCGGTGTGATTGTAGCACTTGACCAAGACACCTGTATCGTCGATATCTTGCATCATCTTCTTACTTTTTTTGTGGAGGAATCGTGCGGTAAATGTGTTCCCTGCCGTGAGGGTGTCTCCAGAATGGAAGAACTGATGATAGAAATATACAACGGTCGTGCCACCATGAAAGATCTGGATATATTAAATGAATTGGGAGAAACCGCCAGAGATTTCTCCCTTTGTGCGCTTGGCGGCGGGGCTCCTGCTCCGATATTGAATGGGATTAAGGATTTCAAAAAAGACTTTGAGGCGCATATCCAAACCGGCAAGTGTCCTCGGTTCAGTTAATTTGTTAGAACTACCCGAGTAAATGATGAGATAGATGACCAAACCTTAGCGTTAAACACAATTTTGTTAATGAGGATAAAATGATCACTTTTACCATAGACGACAAAAAAGTCAGTGGCGAAGAAGGCGCCACTGTATTTGAAGTTGCCCGTGAATTCGGGATCGAGATACCTCATCTGTGCTATCACAAGGATATGGAACCTTATGGGGGGTGTCGCCTGTGCATGGTGGAGATTACCGAAAACGGTTTTACGCGGTTGCATCCTTCCTGTGCATTTCCGGTTAAAGAAAATATCGTTGTCAAAACAGATACCGAG
Organism: Desulfobacterales bacterium; assembly: GCA_024641825.1. Taxonomy (GTDB): domain Bacteria; phylum Desulfobacterota; class Desulfobacteria; order Desulfobacterales; family UBA11574; genus JAAXQD01. The sequence continues at coordinate 16,025 of JAHECI010000014.1, forward strand.
CGACTCCGGAAAGGAAGGAAAATCATAGCAGAACTTTTGCTCGCCAGATGTCCAGATGTTGACTCGGTCATAAACCTTGCCGAATCATTGGGGGTTAAGGAAGCACGCTTTAAAAAAATGGATAGCGACTGTGTTCTTTGCGGCCAATGCGTGAGGGTTTGCCGTAATGTAGCAAAAGTCGGGGCCATAGATTTTATCAACCGGGGGAAAAATAGATACGTCGGAACACCTTTTGATCTTCCATCCGATGATTGTATCGGTTGTGGATCCTGTCATTATGTTTGTCCTACCGGCAGCATGAATATGGAATATGACAATGTGTTAAGGTGGCGAAATTTACCGGGAACCTTAAGGAAATGTCGGTATATGCGCATGGGTTTCATTTCCCATAAGATGTGTCCCAATAATTATCAATGCTGGAATTGCGAATTGGACCAGAGAATGGAAGATCTTGCCAAAACCCATCCTATCTTTATACTCAAACATTCAAGATCAAAAGAAAAAGAAACCATCGGACATTTCGAAATACGGTTCGATCGTTTCTATCATGAAGGACATGTCTGGGTGAAACGCATCAACGGTTTGATGAGATTGGGGATCGACGATTTTACGCGACAGATCATCGGATGGGTGGATGATATGCGACTGCCGTCCATTGGAACAACACTCGAATCCGGAGACACGCTATTTGAAATCTCAGGCAACGAGAAGACACTGCTGTTTTATACACCCATAGAGGGCGACATCGTTCATATTAACCCGGATATTTTAGACAACCCCAAACTGGCGAGTATGTCACCCTATGAAAGGGGATGGATTCTTACCATTGAACCATTGGATATTCTTCGGGTATCAAAGGAACTCCTTTCCGGGAGATCCGCAAAGGAATGGTTGAAACATGAATTCAACGGATTCCATGATTTGGTCAGGAAAGAGACAGAAACGGACCTGCCCCTTAACCAGCCGATCCCCAAGGATTTTGCAAAAACGGTCAGCAAAGACACCTGGAAGAAGATTCACAAAATGTTTTTTATTAAAAAAAGAAAGAAAAAACAGGTAAAGCTCCATCGCATAGAGGATTTTCAATAAAGCAATTACTTGAGTTATAACGTTCTCACGCCAATGAGATTGGACAAAAACGTAAACAAAAGCTACAGCAGTTCCCATAAAAAGCTACAGTTCAGGAACACTTTGATAATACACACTATTTAATATTTATCGGCTCAGTTTTTTTTCAAGGTGTTGCCAATGACATCACATCCGTTATGCCCTTCAAATCTCCTTTTTTCCATCCGCTGAATAAAATAACTGAAAAAAATTAATGATTCAAACAGAATAGGTCCTTTGAAAATCTGTGCCAAGGTTTGTGGCACCAAGGTTGCAATTTAAAAAAACAACGCAAGTCCTTTTGGTAATCAGTGGGACTGGGGTTTCGGCTTCTCCTGGCAAAGAAGTATATTGAAAATATATCTCGCTCAAAACCGGACAGAACCTTTACTGCCAGAGGAGGCTATGCAGAAGCAAAGGAGGCTGCCAACATGGAGAAAAAAAAAGAAAAATCAAAAAGACGCCTTATCGGGTTTCGGGTGGTGGAAGATGAGTGCATCTGGATGAAGGCCGGAGTTATCAATCTCCGATATTGTGATAATGCCTATGATTGTTACACCTGCCCTTTTGACAAAGGGATGCAAAAAACAATGTATTCCCGTGGTCAGACTGCGGGGGACGTTCAGGAATCCGGATGGGTTGAGCACATTAAAGCTTGCTACCAGGGTTCTGAAAGGCCTTGCCGCTATTCCTTAACCGGACGTATTGATGCGCCTAAGATCTGTCCACTCAACTATGAATGCTATCATTGTGCTTTTGACCAAATGATGGACGATTTTGATCTGGCAAAACTTGGTGATTCACCCAACTATTATTTAGCGTCGGGTTATAAAATGGCCACCGGCTATTATTACCACCTGGGCCATTGTTGGGTACGTTTCGATCACGGGGGACGCGTTAGAATCGGATTTGACGATTTCATCCTCAAGTTGTTCGGCACTTTTCAGTTTTTGAGCCTCCCGCCCCTTGGGGATATACTTAAAAAAGATCAAACCGGTTTGACAATCGGTCGTAGTGGTCGGAGAGCTGCGTCACTCTCCCCTGTTACCGGCACTGTTATTGCCGTAAACCAAAAGGCCCTCGATCATCCCGAGATTCTACATGAAGACCCTTACAATGAAGGATGGCTTTGTATTATAGAGCCGGATATGCCCAAAAAGAATTTAAGGGGGCTTTATTTTGGCAAAGATAGCATGCAGTGGATGGAACAGGAAAGCCGGAAACTGCTGAATCTTATTGGGCCGGAATACGAAAAACTGGCGGCAACCGGCGCCCAGCCGATTAGCGATGTCTTCGGTAATTTCCCGGAACTCGAGTGGGACCAGCTGGTGAATACTTTTCTGCGATCAGAGGCCTAAACCGGCTTGATGGGAGTTTTAAGAGATTTTGATCATAAAAGGGGGTCTGCATGTCCATTAGGATAGGTTTTTATGTTTGCCATTGCGGAATCAATATTGCCGGCAAAGTCTGTGTAGAAGAAGTGGCGGCTTTTACCCGGGAACTGAAAAATGTTGTGATCGCTAGAGATTATAAATTTATGTGCTCAGATCCCGGCCAGGAGATGATTGAAAAGGATATTAAAGAATTTGACCTTAGCAGGGTTGTGGTGGCCTCTTGTTCACCAAGACTCCACGAAAAGACCTTTCAGGGTGCTTGTCAGCGGGCCGGGCTAAACCCTTATTTTTTCCAGATGGCTTCGGTTCGTGAACAAGTATCCTGGGTTACCAAGGATAAAGATGAGGCTACCCGCAAAGCAAAAACACTTGCGGCTGCGGCGATTAACCGGGTCAATTATCATGAACGTCTTTATGCCCGAGAGGTAAATGTACATCCTGATGTTATGGTTGTGGGCGGCGGTATTGTAGGCATGCAGGCTGCCCTGGACATCGGCACTTCCGGGCATAAGGTATATCTGGTAGAAAAATCGCCAACCATTGGCGGACATATGCTCCAGTTCGATAAAACCTTTCCTACCCTTGACTGTGCCGCATGTATAGGAACCCCAAAAATGGTTGAAGTGGCGCAGAATGCAAACATCGAATTACTTTCTTACAGCGAGGTTAAGGAAGTAGCGGGATACATCGGCAACTACACCGTTAACATCCGTCGCAAACCGCGGTATGTAACAGAGGGTGTGTGTACCGGGTGTGGTGAGTGCGTTAATGTCTGTCCTGTCTCGGTTCCCAGTGAATGGGATGAAGGTCTGGATCATCGAAAGGCCATCTATAGAGCCTTTCCACAGGCCGTACCCATTACCTTTTGTATAGACAAAAAAGACCGGGCGCCTTGTGTAAGCGCTTGTCCGGCAGGTATCAATATTCAAGGCTATGTTCAGCTTGTTGGTCAGGGAAAGTATCAGGAGGCAACGCAACTCATTATGGAACGGCTGCCGCTGCCGAGAGTATTGGGTCGCGTCTGTCCACATCCTTGTGAATCTCAATGCCGAAGGCAGGAGTTGGATGAGGCAATTGCCATAAGGGATTTGAAGCGCTTTGCCGCTGACCATGTGAATTTGAATGCGATCGAGCCGCCTAAAATTGAAGAACGCAGGGAAAAGGTGGCTGTGATTGGATCAGGTCCGTCGGGGCTGACCGTCGCATACTACCTGCGGTTAAAGGGTTATCAGGTGACCATCTTTGAAGCACTTGAAGTTTTAGGCGGAATGCTCCGAGTGGGCATTCCGGATTATCGACTTCCACCGGAAGTTTTGGAACAGGAGATAGACCACATCCTCAGACATGGTGTTAAAACGCGCACCGGCGTCAGATTCGGAACGGATTTCGAATTTGAAGATTTGAAAGAAGAGGGCTTTTCCGCTGTATTTCTTGGGATTGGGGCTCATAATTCTTTGGATATGCAAATCCCTGGTGAAAAGGACAGTCAAGGCGTTATCGATGCGGTTTGCTTTTTAAGGGAAGTAAATTTGGGCAATAAAACATGCCCCGGCAGCCAGGTTGTAGTTATCGGCGGCGGTAACGTGGCCATTGACGCTGCCAGGGTTGTAAAACGTCTGGGGGCCCAAGAAGTCACTGTCGTGTATCGCCGCTCAGAACAGGAGATGCCGGCCTATGCAGAAGAGATCGAGGGCGCAAAAAAAGAAGAGATTCGCTTTTCCTTTCTTACTGCTCCGGTCAGGATTCTTGCAAAAGCGGGTAAGGTCGGCGGCTTTGAATGTATCCGAACCGAACTTGGACCGCCTGATGACAGTGGACGACGACGCCCGGTTCCGGTGGACGGTTCCGAATTCGTAATCTCCTGTGATGCAGTGATTCCGGCCATTGGTCAGAGAATTGACACGTCCTGGGCAGTTCGGGTGCCGGACTTAAAATGGTCTCAAGGAAACACACTATATGTAAATCCCCAAACAATGCAAACCAGTATCCCCTATGTTTTTGCCGGAGGCGATGCGGTCACCGGTCCGGACACCGTTATACAGGCGGTGGCTGCGGGTCACAAGGCTGTCGAGGCAATCCATCGTTATATCAACGGCGAGGACCTGGAACTTTATACGCATAAGGTAGAGGCCTTGAAAAAACCGAGCACTGATTGGCAAAAAATTCCGAAAGGGATTCCCCAAAAAATCCGGGCCCATCCAAAGCATCTGGACGCCAAAATGAGTGCCGCTTGCTTTGACGAAGTGGACCTCGGCTTTTCAGAAAGCGCGGCCCAACAAGAAGCCCGTCGCTGTCTGAATTGCGGTGTCTGTTGTGAGTGTATGGAATGTATTAAGGTCTGCGAGGCCAGTGCCATAGATCATAACATGCAGGCAGAAGAACTGGAGGTAAAAGTTGGAAGTATTATCGTCGCTACGGGTTACGATATCATGGATCCCACACCAATGAAGCAGTTTGGCTACGGTAAATATCCCAATGTCTTTACTTCTCTTGAATTCGAACGTCTCAGTAATGCAACCGGACCCACTGGCGGCGAAATCTATATCAGAGATGAGAACGGGGATTTTACCCGGACCCCGAAAAGCGTGGCCATTTTGCACTGCATCGGCAGCCGGGATGTGAACTATCATGAATACTGCTCCCGTGTTTGCTGCATGTACGCCCTCAAATATGCCCATTTAATTCATGAGAAGGTCGGTCACGACACTCAGGTTTATAATTTTTACATCGACATGCGCTGTTTTGGCAAAGGTTACGAAGAGTTTTATAAACGGTGTCAGGAAGAGGGTACCCGGTTCATTCGAGGCAAGGTGGCTGAGATTACCGATCAGGCTGTCAAACCGGAAGAGGAGGGTAAACTCATTGCAATTGCAGAAGACACACTTTTGGGAAGACGTTTAAGGGTTCCGGTGGATATGGCTGTCCTTTGCGTCGCCATGCAGGCCCGCAGTGATGCTCACGAGGTGGGCAGGATCTTTGGTGTCAACCAGGGTGCCGATGGGTTCTTTCTGGAGGAACACCCCTTGAATACGGCTACGGACGGCGTCTTCTTGGCCGGGGCCTGTCAGGGCCCCAAAGATATTCCGGATGCGGTTTCCCAGGCTTCCGGAGCAGCCGTCAAGGCCCTGGCATTGGCCACTCTTGGGAAGGTGAAGGTTGCTCCGGTCATATCGTGGATCGATCCGGATGTGTGTGCCGGGTGCCGGACCTGCATCGAGCTCTGTCCGTATACTGCAATAGACTATAATGCCCGATTGGGCGTCTCGGTGGTCAATGAAGCCCTATGCAAAGGATGTGGAAGTTGTGCCGGATTCTGTCCAAGCGGTGCGGCACAGGTTAAACATTTCAACGAGAAGCAGATATTTGCAGAACTCGAAGGCATCATTGATTCGCTGCATGCCGTTGGGATGTAAAATAGTGTTTCTTAATCAGTATGTTGTTCCTTTATTAAACACTGAACATAAAACCAGTGACCTTAGCAAAACGTCCCTTTTGCAAAGGTCTCAAAGAGAGGAGATCATGGCTAACTTTGAACCCACGATCATTGCTTTTGTTTGCAACTGGTGCACTTACACCGCTGCGGATCTGGCGGGAACTGCCAGATTGGGATATCCTGCCAATGTGAGGCTGATCCGGGTTATGTGTACCGGCATGGTTGACCCCAAATATGTGATAAAGGCCCTGCTAGAGGGGGCCGATGCAATCCTAATCAGTGGATGTCACCCCGGAGACTGCCATTATATCAACGGAAATTTCAAGGCTCGGAGGCGAATCAAGCTTCTCAAAGAGATGCTTTCCCAATTCGGCTTTGGAGATGAGCGGCTCAGGTTGACCTGGATCGGCGCCAGTGACGGCATCCGGTTCGCCGAGACCATTCATGAAATGGTGGCACAGATCAGAACGTTGGGTCCTAATGAGGCCAAAGGAGCCATGATAATTTGACAGTCATTCGTCATTTACCCTGATGACTGATGACCCAATGATTGATGACAAATTTGGAGGAAACGGACAGTGAAAACAGCGAAAATCAATGTAAAAGAGGGCGACCTGTTGACAACTCTACGAGATTTTTTTCGATCCATCCTCCAGTTGGAAGATATCAATGCAATCCTGGTTCCACAACATCTCCCTGCGAAAAACGTAGTGATGCCAACACTGGTGA